>JAAYFV010000084.1 GCA_012728075.1 Tissierellia bacterium | reverse complement strand
TTCTTATCTTACGCATTATATAATCTTGTTCAAACATAATATATGCCTCCTCCCAAAACACTTAACAAATTTGTATTATAAACATTTACTAAAACTACATCGCTCCAAGTACATTGTTCCACTAATTGAACCAAAAGACCTTTTGTTTCTATATATATCTCTCTAGATATAGTTTAGTGTTTTCCGATGAAATATTTTGAAGAATTTAAAAACTTATTTAATAAAAATAAATCAACTAAGAAATAAGTAAATGAAGTCTCTTAAAAAGAATTTTAAGGTATATAAAACATTAGTAAATATCCCTGGCTATGAAGTATTACTACATAGCCAGGGATATTATTCCCATCCCCACTATCCATTAAGATACACTTTCAAATTGACTGTTGTATAGGGTGTAATAAAATCCACCTTTTGCTAAAAGTTCCTCATGGGTTCCTTTTTCAACAATATCTCCATCCTTCATCACCAATATTAAATCTGCATTCCTAATGGTTGAAAGCCTATGGGCTATTACAAATGAGGTTCTTCCTTTCATCAAATTATCCATAGCCTTCTGTATTAATAGCTCTGTTCTAGTATCTACAGAAGATGTGGCTTCGTCCAATATAAGCACTTTTGGATTGGACAGTATTGCTCTTGCTATGGTAAGTAACTGCTTCTGTCCTTGAGATATATTACTTGCTTCTTCGTTTATAACCATATTGTATCCATCAGGCAATGTCATTATGAATCTATGGGCATGGGCCATTTTAGCTGCTTCTATGACTTCTTCATCTGTAGCATCAAGCCTACCATATCTTATATTATCCATTATGGTGCCATTAAATAACCAAGTATCTTGAAGCACCATACCAAAATTTTTCCTCAAATCCTCTCTTGAAAAATCCCTTATATCTATGCCATCTAACAGTATTCTACCACCATTTAAATCATAAAATCTCATTAGAAGTTTTACTATGGTAGTCTTTCCTGCTCCTGTAGGTCCTACAATGGCTACCATCTGTCCTGGTTCTATGTCTTGAGTGAAATTTTTAATTATCAATTTATCTTCATCGTATCCAAATTTTACATTTTCAAAGGTTACTCTTCCCTTTATGTCTTCTAATTTTACAGGGGTTTTAGTATCTTCTACTTCTTCCTCTTCTTCTAAAAACTCAAATACCCTTTCCGCGGCAGCTATAGTAGATTGTAACACATTACTTATCTGTGCTACTTGAGTTATAGGTTGAGTAAAACTTCTTATATATTGAATAAATGAAAGTATGTCTCCAACTTCTATAACATTTCTAATGGTGAGCCATCCACCTAAAATAGAAACTCCAACATAGCCTAAATTTCCCACAAAGCTCATTATAGGCATCATCATTCCTGAAATAAATTGGGATTTCCAAGCTGATCCATATAGCTTTTGGTTAATATCTTCAAATTCTGAAATTACCTGATCTTCAGCATTAAATGCCTTTACTATATTTTGTCCTGCATATACCTCTTCTATATGTCCATTTACCTGCCCTAGATATTTCTGTTGCTCTCTAAAATATTTTTGAGATCTTTTTACCACAGTCATAATCAAAAAAGCTGAAATAGGTAAAATCAATAAAGCTACAATGGTCATCTGCCAAGATATGGATAGCATCATTATAAGCACCCCTATAAAAGTAGTGGCAGATGTTATTATTTGACTCATGCTTTGATTTAAGGATTGACTTACCGTATCTACATCATTGGTAATCCTTGATAATACTTCCCCATAGGGAACTGAGTCAAAATACTTTAAAGGCAATCTATTTATCTTTTGTGAAATTTCCTTCCTTAAGTTATAAGAAACTTTTTGTGCTACACCACTAACTATAAATCCTTGTATATAAGAAAACAAGGAGGATAGTCCATATAATCCTAATAAAATCAACAATATTCTTTTTATATAGCCAAAATCAATTCCTGGTCCTCCAGATATTTTGGATATCAATCCTTCAAATATCTTTGTTGTTGCTTTCCCAAGTACTTTAGGCCCTACTATTGAAAATATAGTACTTCCAATAGCAAATACTATAACTATAATAAGTTTAACTTTATATGGACTTAGATAGTCAAGCAACTTAGAGAAAGTTCCTTTAAAATCCTTTGGTTTTTCAAATCTTCTACCTTTACTCATTGAAGTTCCTCCTCCGATAACTGAGACATAGCAATTTGCCTGTAAATATCACATTTTTTCAATAGTTCTTTGTGAGTTCCTATACCTACTATTTCCCCTTGATCTAAAACTACTATTTTATCGGCATTCATTATTGTACTAATCCTTTGAGCTACTATTAAAATTGTACTGTCTTTAATTTCCCTTTCTATTGCACTTCTAAGGGCTGCATCAGTTTTAAAATCAAGTGCTGAAAAACTATCATCAAATATAAATACTTCTGGTTTTTTAACTAAGGCCCTTGCTATAGACAATCTTTGTTTTTGACCCCCTGATACATTGGTTCCCCCTTGAGCTATTTCATATAGTATACACTTTTCTTTTTCATCCACAATTTCCTATGCTTGAGCTATTTCTATAGCTTTTAAAACATCTTCTCTAGTAGCATCAAAATTTTTCCCATATTTTAAATTGCTTTCTATAGTTCCTGTAAACAAAACACCTTTTTGAGGAACATAGCCAATTCTTTCCCTTAAATCCTTAAGTTCCATATCCCTTATATCAATTCCATCAAGTAAAATTTGTCCTTCTGTAGGATCATAAAACCTTGGAATTAAATTTATAAGGGTAGATTTTCCACTACCTGTACTTCCTATAAATGCAGTGGTCTCTCCAGCATTTGCAATAAAGGATATATCTTTAAGCACATATTCCTCTGCTCCTGGATATTTAAAACTAACCTTTTTAAACTCTATTGTTCCCTTCACATCTCCTGTAATCTTTTTAGGATTTTCAGGATTTTTAATAGTCACTTCTTCATCTAATACTTCTACTATTCTTTGAGCTGATACTGATGCCCTTGGTAATATTATTGAAATAGCAGATATCATTAAAAAGGACATAATTATCTGCATAGTATATTGCATAAAGGCCATCATATCTCCAACTTGTATAGCTCCACTATTTATTTCATGAGCTCCTACCCACACTATGAGTAATATTATACAATTCATTATAAGCATCATAGTAGGCATCATTATAGCCATCAATCTAGAGACAAATAAATGGGTCTTAGTTAAATCCTTATTTACTTCATCAAATCTATCCTCTTCATATTTTTGGGTATTAAAAGCCCTTATGACCATAATTCCATTTAAAGCTTCCCTTATCACAAGATTAACCTTATCTACTAATTTTTGAGCTATTTTAAACTTTGGTACAGCCATAGAGAACAAAACTATGACAAGGGCAAAAATAGCTACAACTCCCACTGCTATTATCCATGCCATAGAAGTATTGGTTTCTAAAACCTTCACAATTCCCCCAATTCCCAGTATAGGGGCATAAAACACTATCCTTAGTAGTAGAATTATAAACATCTGTACTTGTTGTATATCGTTAGTACTTCTAGTTATTAAAGAAGCGGTTGAATATTTGTCGGATTCTGCATTTGAAAAATATATAACTTTTTTAAATATATTATCCCTTAAATTTCTTCCAAGGGAAGCTGAAACCCTAGCAGCTAAAAATCCAACAAATATTGACGCTACCATACCTCCTAAAGCAATAAGTAGCATCTTTCCACCTGTAGACAATATATATCTAGATTGGAGTTTGCTAATATCTCTTCCTATTTCTTCATACTCTGATTTTATGAACTTTATTGCCGATTGGATTATCATGCTATCTGGTATGTTTTCAAATTGCTTATTCATTTTTTCTTTCATTGCATCAAATTGTTCTTTAGGTAAATTTTCCAACACCATAAATGGATCTGTTCCTTCTGGAAGATCTTTGAAGGGACTTTCTATTTCCCCTTCTTGGGCACCAATTCCTTGAGGTACCCCTTCCTCTATACCATATAAAATCAATATAGATTTACTTAAAAAAGAATTCATCTTTTCCATATCCTCTTCAGAAACAGTATCCGATAATATATATAGGCTTTCATTTTCTAAAGCCTTATATTTTTTAGAATAATCCTTAAATTCCTGTTCAGTTAAATTACTTTTATCTATTAATTTATAATTTTTATCTACTATACTCTTTTCTTCTTCATCTAATAGTATCTTCAACTTTTCCATCTTTTCAGCTCTAATAACCTGAGGTACAGCATTTTCTATCCCATTTTGCTGTATTCCCACATTGACTATATTGGACATATAATCAGGAAGAGCAAGATCTGCCATAGCTTGAGCAAAAAGCAATCCTACTATTATTAACACCAATACAGTAAAAGGTTTAAGCTCTTTTATTATCTTGCCCATATATTTCATTTCCTCCTAGCATAGTTTAAAATTTATCATCTATAAATTTTCCTTCCTCTTCAAATACATCTATAATATTGTTTTTCATCTTTAAAAATAAACTTTTTAAAGTTTCTTTTTCTTCTTCTGTAAAATCTTTAAAGCACTCCCTTTCTATTTGTTTTACCACTTTAATGGTATCTTCACATACCTTTTTCCCTTTTTCAGTGAGATAAACTCTAGATATTCTTTGATCCTTATCATCTTTTTTACGAACTATTAAATTTGCCTTCTCCATTCTTTTAAGCATTACCGTTATAGTTGAAGGCTTTATCTTTAGTTTATTGGCTAGTTTTTTTTGGCTTAAACCATCTTCTTGATTTAAAATAAAAAGCATAGGTGGTTGACCTGGATAAACCCCTATTTCTTCAAGAAGTACATGAGTCCTATAATAATGGAATCTAATCACTTCCAAAAAAATATAATATAATGAATCCTTACTTAAAATCTCCATATTAACCTCCTATCTAAATAAATATATTTAGCCGGCTAAATATATGTAATTATATTAACACTTATATATATATTAGTCAATAAATTTTTTTTAAACCTTTATTTAAGTATGTAGGGGTTTAAATCTTCTTTGACCTTTTCAGTAGGTCCAAAAGAAAAATCTCCCGTGCCCTTTATTACATCCTCTTCCATGGAACCAAAAAGTCCTAGTATAAAGACAATAGTATAACCCATTGTATCCCTTCTC
>JAAYFV010000083.1 GCA_012728075.1 Tissierellia bacterium | reverse complement strand
TTCTTATCTTACGCATTATATAATCTTGTTCAAACATAATATATGCCTCCTCCCAAAACACTTAACAAATTTGTATTATAAACATTTACTAAAACTACATCGCTCCAAGTACATTGTTCCACTAATTTAACCAAAAGACCTTTTTGTTTCTATATATATATATATATCTAGATATAGTTTAGTACTTTCCGATGAAATATATGGTAAAATATCACTAATACTATACCATAATAAAGTAATCTCCTGATAGCCTATGCAAAAAACCTGTCCCTAGTACAGTGCCTAGGTATGCTTTGCACACCCATTGAAATATAATGACGTATAAAATATATTGACTTTGAAGAATTTAAAAACTTATTTAATAAAAAATAAACTAACTAAGAAATGAAATTAAGTGGGTAGTAATTGCATTATCTAATGCTCTTAATACTATGGAGGTACCCAGGGTCTTTGAAAAACTATATCCTACTATTTTTTGAGTATGCAAATCTAAAATAGATGCTAAATAAGTTCATCCATCTTTTTGAGTATAGATATATGTAATATCAGCTACCCATTTTTTGTTTATTTTTGTGGTAGTAAAGTCCCCTTTCAGGAGGTTTTCACCTTCTTCATAAACCTTTTTAGTGGAATATTGATATAGATCCACCTTAAACAAGTTAGTGCTGGGGACGAATGTTTATTTATAATAATTCATCTATTAATTCTTGAATTTTAATCTTGGCCTCATCAAGGACATGACATCCGTCTTTAGTAATGTAATAATACTTTTTCATATTACCATCTTCAACGCGATTTTCTACGGTTAATAGTCCATTTTTTTCCATACTATGAAGAATCGGATATAATGTACCTGGACTCATTTCATATCCATGATGTTCTAATTCTTGAATCATCCAAGAACCATAGAAAGGTTTTTCTTTTGCATGATGTAAAATGTGAATTTGTATAAACCCTAAGAATAATCTTCTTAATATTTTATCTTGCATAAATTAACCCCCTATGATATGATATTAACATCGTAAATCGATAACGAATTTCGATAACAACTATATTAATAATACAAAAACATAGTTAATATTTCAAGGGGGATTGTTATGGTTAATATATTAGAAACAAATAATCTTGTATTTAATCAAATGCTTTTTTATCCCGATATAGCTATTAAGAAAGGAAGCGTTGTATTCATTCAAGGACCTAGTGGAGCAGGAAAAAGCACTCTTTTTCGATTAATTAATAATACAGTTTCTCCCTCGGAAGGTAAAATTTTATTTAATGGAGTAGATATCGAGGAAATAGATTCTATAGATTTAAGAAGAAAAATAATTTTGGTTGGTCAATCAACATATCTGTTTAATAAAACCATTAAAGAAAATTTTATACAGTTTCATAAATATCGAGAAACTAAACCTCCTGAAGAAAGAGAAATAAAGGAATACCTAAATATATGTTGCATAGATTTTTCAACGGATACTTTATGTGAAAATCTTTCTGGAGGAGAAAAGCAAAGGATATTTTTGGCTATTGCTTTGAGTTTTAAACCAAAAGTTTTGCTTTTAGATGAACCTACTTCAGCATTGGATTCCAATACAGCAGATTGTGTTATTACTAATATAGTTAATTATTGCAAGCAAAAGGGGATTACGCTAATTATTATAAGTCATGATATAGCTCTTGCAGACAAATATGCAGAACAGATTATTATGATTGGGGGAACAGATGATGAATAGTGGAGTAGTTGCAATTAGTATTTGGAGATTTTTAATGATTTATCTTTTGCTGCTTATAGTATTGGGAATAATGAAAAAGAGCAATATAGATCAATCTAAGCTGTTGTTTATAGCAAGTGTACGTATGACCGTGCAATTAGTAATTGCAGGGTTTATTTTAACCTATATATTTAAAAATCCTCATCCAGCTTTTACTGTAATCTATATACTCAGCATGATTGCATTTGCCATTCACAGAGTACTATCTAAAAACAAAGGGCTTAATCTACGTTTTAAGATAGCTATTGGTGTTTCCTTATCCTTATCAGGACTAGCCATTATATTGTTTTTCGTAATTGCTGTTGTAAATCAAAATATATTTAACCCTCAATACACAATACCATTAAGTGGGATGATATTTGGAAATGCAATGACTGGAGTTAATCTTGGTGTGAAAACTTTCAGGGAAAGTATAGATAGTGAAAGATCAAGAATTGAAGCATTGGTAAATTTTGGAGCAAAGCCAAAACACATTCTTCGTCCCTTTGTAAACCAAGCACTGGAGACTGCTATATTACCAACTTTAAATTCTATGGTGGGAATGGGGATTGTTTCTTTACCTGGCATGATGACAGGACAGATTTTATCTGGAACTTTACCTATGACTGCTATTATCTACCAAATAGCAATTATGATTGCCATTTGTACCGTTGTATGTCTTGCAGTATTTGGATCACTATATTTTGGATATAGAACTTTATATAATGATAGAAATCAAATTAATTATATAATATAGCTAGCATTAAAACCTGTACTATTGAATATAAACACATAGCTATAGATATAGAATGGCAGATTAATAATGAGCTAGTGGGAGATGAATTGTTAAATAGTTTCTAACTATACAAAAATTGTGATATAATATAATCAGTATTAAAGAATATATAAAAAGCCAAGGAACATATAAATTCAGATTTTATCTAAACAAAAGCAGAAAAAGTATTTTGCTAGATGTTTTGATGTGTTAGATTTATCTATAATCAAATATTATAAAAAAACAGGAAATATGTTTATCTAATCTATGTGAATGAGTAGGAGTAGTTTATCGACTGGAACAACCATACAAAGGAGGATTAATATAATGAGGGTTACAAATGAAATGATTAAAAGGCAACTAGATCACAGAACTATTCGAGAGTTTACAGATGAAGAAATACCCAAGGAAGTATTTGAACAACTAATGGAAGTAGCCAGAAGGACAGCAACTGCCAATGGAATGCAAGCCTCATCTATTATTCG
>JAAYFV010000082.1 GCA_012728075.1 Tissierellia bacterium | reverse complement strand
TTATATTATTTTTACTACATGGTTTTATTTCAAATCAAAAACTTAAGAAAAGTTTAAAAGATTCCACTTATATTTATGAAAATATATATGAAAACAAAAATCTAAATACTGCTTTTATCCATGGTATTATTAATCCTAAAATATATATACCAAATTACTTAAATGAAAAGGAAAGAGAATATATAATAATTCATGAGAAAACACATTTAAAAAGATATGATCATATTGTAAAATTTTTATACTATATTGTACTTTCTATGCATTGGTTTAATCCTTTAATTTGGATAGCTTTTGTGCTAATGGAGAGGGATATGGAACTTTCTTGTGATGAAGCTGTAATGAAAAAAATTGGAAATGATGCAAAGAAAGATTATTGTACAACATTACTTTCTCTGACAACTGGACATAAAATGAAAATAGCAGTACCTCTTAGTTTTAGTGAAAATAATACAAAAGAAAGGGTAAAAAATGTGTTAAACTATAAAAAACCAAAAAATTGGGTAAGTGTTGTATTGATTGTGATTATAGTGGTTTCAGTATTTTTCATATTTACTAGACCTAAAGATAAAGGTGAAGATATAATTAATAATGTAGAAGATGATGAATATGGTCTTTATAATAGGACTTTTAAAGATCCTAGAGATGTAGCAGAAATAATATTTAGTAAAGAATTAGAAAAAGTTAAAGAATATACTCATGAAAATGTTAAAATTGAAGAAGCTAAAATTACAAAATTTAAAAGATTATATTCTTATGAAGGATATTTAGGTAATCCTATAGAAGTATTTACTTTTGAATATATAATAAAAGGAAAAGAATTATTAGATTATCCATTTGTGGATATAAGTAATGATGGTGTCTTAACAGAAGAAAATTTAGTAGGAGTAGGTAAGCCACTATTAGCCTTTTCTATTGCAGATGGTAGATATGAATTCTTGGGCTTTATATTTTATGGTGAATTTTACTCAGATACTAAAGCAGAAATTGAAATAGGATTAAATGAATTATTAGAAAATAGAGGATTAAAAGGACCTGAGATTTTTCCTGGCAATCATATTATAGCAGAATACAAACTTAGGGAAGGGGGAACATATAAAATTTTATTGTCTCAACCTGCAAAAACAGGAGTAAAGGGAATATGGTGTGTAGATAGATGGATGGATGAGAATGGTAATATGTATTATAATATCATTCAAAGTGATTTAAGTTTGAAAGAATATTATGCTCAAATTCAGGAACAAGTAGATAATGGTAAAAATCAAGACTTATTAGATGGGGAAAAAGTAGCATTAAATTTTATCAAAGAATATTTAGATCATGATTTTGCTAAACCTTATATGTTTGAATTTTATGAAAATGCTAGTATAGAGGATTTTTTAATTAAACCAACAAATCAATACTTTGGCTATATAATGGAACTGGTAAAATACGATTGGTCAGAAGACTATACTGTTCATTTTGATAAAGCGGAATTTCTCCATAATGTAGACCCTGGGGATTTGGAAAGATTAAAAGAACTTGGTGTCGACCCAAATAAATTAGATAATGGCTACTATATCTATAATCCTACATCCTATCCAGCTTCCTTTACAATTGATGAAGATACAGAATTTTATATAATAAAATTGGGAGGCACCCATGCAGTAAAGGTAAGCGAGGATGAATTTATAGAACACTATAATAAAAATAAAGATGCATTATATATGTTAGAAGATGAAAGTTTTAAATTAATAAAAGTGATGGAAATATATTTGCCATAGAAAATTAATTTTTAAAAACAAGAAATATTTAAAATTTTAAATGTTTCTTGTTTTCTTATATTATTATAAAATATAATTTCCCGACACTAACTTTTTAACTTATTTTAATATTGACTTATGTTCTAAGTGACTTTATAATATGAAGTAGCTTTAAAAAATAAAGTCACTTTATATATAATAAGGAGGTATGGGAATATGGGACATGTAAATGTATTAGTAGTATTTGCAGAGGGGTTATTATCTTTATTTTCACCATGTGTACTTACAATCTTACCAGTATATTTAGCCATATTATCTGGTAGTAGTGTAAAAGACTTGAAAGAAGGAGATGGGGGATTTAAAAATAGCACTCTTCTTAAAAACACCATATTGTTTGTATTAGGAATATCTACAACCTTTTTCTTATTAGGTTCTTCTTTAAATATAATAAATCAATTTATTAATGTAAACAAAACTACCTTAGGGAAAGTTGGAGGAATAATAATAATATTTATGGGTTTGTTTTATGCAGGTTATTTAAATATACCTTTTCTTCAAAGGGAAAAAAAGTTGAATATGGAAGTTCATGAAATGAAACCATTAACTGCTTATTTATTAGGTTTCACATTTAGTTTTGGTTGGACTCCTTGTGTAGGGCCTATGTTAGCTTCTGTATTGATTATGGCATCCAATACAGGAAGTATGTTAATGGGAAATTTATTAATACTTGTGTATACTTTAGGATTTACTTTGCCCTTTGTAATTATTGCATTATTTTATGATAAATTGTTTGAACATTTAGATAAGCTTAAACTCCATATGGATAAGATACAAAAAGTAGGAGGAGCCCTTTTAATAATAACAGGTTTAATTATGGCATTAGGGGGAAGGGATAATATAGTAGCATATTTTAATAAGGCCAAAGACGAACCTCAAATACAAGAACAAAATATTGCTCAAGAAGAGGGCAAGGATTCAGATAGAGGAAGAATAAATAGAGAAGAAATCAAAAAAGAACCAGAAGAAGAAAAAATAATTGCTCCAGATTTTACTCTTATAGATCAATATGGAAATACCCATACCTTAAGTGATTATAGAGGGAAAGTAGTATTTTTAAATTTTTGGGCCACCTGGTGCCCTCCTTGTAGAATGGAGATGCCCTATATTGAGGAAATATATAATGACAACAATCAAAATTCTGAAGATGTAGTTATAATAGGAGTAGCAGGTCCAAATATTGGGAAAGAAGGAGATGAACAATATATAATCCAATTTCTTAAGGATGAAGGATATACTTTTCCAGTATTATTTGATGACACAGGAAGAACTATGGCTCAATATGGTATTCAGGCATTGCCAAGTACCTTCATAATAGACAAGGAAGGATATATTGTCCAATATATTCCAGGGGCTATGGAAAAGAGCACTATGGAAGCATTAATAGATAGTGTAAAATAGTATTAAATTTCAAAGGAGATGGTATATTTGAAACATACTTACGATTTATCCTGCAATTTAGCTCAAACTTTAAATATATTAGGAGATAGGTGGACTATGTTGGTTCTTCATAGAATATCTAAAGACAAGAATACCTTTAAAGAACTTGAAGAAGCTTTAGCCCCTATTCCCACCAATATTTTATCCGACAGGATAAAACTATTAGTAGAAAATGGACTTGTTTATCAAGAGCTATATAATGAACACCCACCTAGATATGAATATAAAATTACGAAAAAGGGGAAAGGTTTTAACCATGTGTTTAACTCCATGATACTTTGGGCAAATAAGTATTTAGATGGTTGTAATAGGAGTGTATATCATAAAAAATGTGAAACTCCAGTAGAAATAAAATACTATTGCAAAGAATGTGATGAATATATTGATGATATAGATCTTATTGTAATGGATTCTAAGGAGAATAGTTGAACAATCATTTGCTATAAAAAAGGAGGTGGAATGTGGCAATTTCCCCTATATTAAGGAAGTAGGAATAGCTTTGTCACAAAATACATGAATAAGAAATTAGGTAAAATAAGCAATCTAATCTTTTATATAGGTTTGATAGTTGCAGTTTATGGATTATATAGATCTTATATAAATACAAAGGGTCTTCCTCCAGGAGTTTGTCCTATAGAAAACAGTAGGCCAATATTATTTATAGCCATTGGATTATTAATATTATCTACAGTACTATCCTATATTCAAGATATTCAAAATAAGAAAATAGAATAGTATAAATTAAACTGTATCAAAGGAGAGATGATGATGAAGGAAATAACAGATAGTATATTTGATGAAGAAGTTATGGAGGCAGATCTACCAGTATTAGTAGATTTTTGGGCTCCATGGTGTGGCCCTTGTAAAGCAGTGGGGCCAATTTTAGAGGAACTATCCAAGGAATATTCAGATAAGATGAAATTTGTAAAATTAAATGTAGATGAAAACCCAGAAATAGCTGAAAAATATAGGATAATGAGTATACCTACAATAAAAATATTTAAAAAGGGTAAAATAGTAGAAGATTTAGTTGGATTTAAATCTAAAACTGAATTTAAAAAAATTATAGAAAAACATATATAAACCTAATTAAAATAAACCTCAAAAGTTAAACATTTAATTTAACTTTTGGGGTTTTTATTTATAATCCATGTTATATTGAGAACAATCTATTATTATGTTAATATTAAAACGATATGAAATATATTTTGACAAGGTTAGACAAAATAATTTGTAAATATTGTGGTAAAATTTTAGTTTTTAAAACGGAGGTTGCCAATATGGCAGAGAAAACAAGAATCCTACTTATATTAAGTTTTATCATTGCTTTTATAGGAATAATCCCTAATCCTGTAGAATCAAAAAATATGGACAAGGTCATACTGCAATTGAGGTGGAATCACCAATTTCAATTTGCTGGTTTTTACGCAGCGGATTGGATGGGCTATTATGAGAGGGAAGGATTAGATGTAGAGATTAGGCCAGGATGGGTAGACGATAGCAAGGTTTTAAATGCTGTGGAAGAAGTATTAGAAGGAAGAGCAGATTTTGGCATAGGCTCTATAGATATTTTATTAGCAGAAAAAGATACTACAAGTTTATGCTTAGTAGCATCAATATTTCAAAGGAGTTTGATAACTAATTATATGGATAAAGATATTCCTTTTAATTCCATAGTAGATATTACGAAATTAAAAGTAGGTAGAAGAGAAAAGGATCTATTGGATATAGAACTCCAATCTATGCTTATAGGTGAAGGAATAGATCCAAATATATTGCCTTTAGTTGACGAAAATGAAACCTTCCAACCAGAGGATATTCTTCAAGGAAAGTATGATGTTATACCAGGAGTTGCAGGAGGAATAATTGAATATTATGCAGATAAAGATGGAATCAATCTAAAATCCATCAAACCTGTAGATTTTGGTATAGATTTCTATGGTGATTCTATATTTACAACTAAAGAATTAGCTTATACAAATCCTGAATTAGTTGAAAGATTTAGGCGGGCAAGTATTAAAGGGTGGCAATATGCACTAGAAAATCCTGAGGAAATAATACTTAGGATGACAGAGGAGTTTTCTAATCCTGAATTAAGGGATCCTAGGGATTTTGAAGAATATAATATCTATCAGTCGAAAAAGATAATAGAACATACCCTATACCCTATTGTGCAATTAGGAAATATGAATCCACATCGTTGGAGCAAAATGTGTGAGAGCTTAACAAAATTAGGTTTAATGGATAAATGTATAGATATGGAAGAATTCATATTTGATTATGAAAAAGTGGAAAAAAAGAAAAATGAAATAGTAATAAGAAGGACTATAAATATTTTAATAGTTATGTTAATATTTACTACTATGATTTATATTGCTAGATTATCAAATAAAAACAGACTACTAAAATTAGAATTAGAGGAAAATAAAAGAAAGGAAGGTATAATTCTATATCAGTCTCGATTGGCAGCTATGGGGGAGATGATAGGAAATATTGCCCATCAATGGCGTCAACCATTAAATAATTTAAATCTACTTCTGTCCAATATTGAAGATTGTACTAAAGATGAAAATATAGATGTAGAATATATAAACACATCTGTAGAAAGGGGGAAATTGCTTACTAAGCAAATGTCTAATACCATAGATGATTTTAGATATTTTTTCAATCCTAGAGATAAAAAAGAGAATTTTCATATATTAGATGGTGTAAAATTAACTTTAGATATATTAGATGATAAAATTAGATATAGAAATATAAACCTATTATTAGATAATATCTCCTTAGTTAAAATATATGGCTATAAAAATCAATATGCTCAGGCTCTATTCAACATAATTAATAATTCCATAGACGCATTAGCTTTATTGGATATTGATGAAAAACGTTTGATTATTTCCATTTATGAAGAAGGAGATATGGGGGCATGTGAAATCGTAGATAATGGAGGAGGTATTGAAGAAGAAATACAGGATAAAATATTTGAACCATATTTTACTACAAAGGAAAGTCAAGAAGGAACAGGTTTGGGATTATATATGACCAATATGATTATTAAAAATATGGGTGGAAGGATAGAATGGAAAAATACTTCTGACGGTGTTTTGATGAAAGTATTAGTGCCTAAGGGGAGGATAGATAATGGATAAAGATAAGATATTGAGCAATATGAAAATTCTACTAGTTGAGGATGACGACTTTACTCTACAACAATTGGAACGTTTTTTAAGAAGAAGGGTAGGCAAACTATTGACAGCCCAAAATGGTGCTCAGGGGTTAGAGATATTGGAAAAAGATGAAATAGATATTGTAATTACAGATTTGAAAATGCCTAATATGAATGGATTGGAAATGATTCAAATAGCTAGAGAAAGGGAATATAACGGTCCAGTTATAATAATAACAGCCCTCTCAGATACTGATACCATACTTAAAGCCGTAGATATGGGGATAGTAAAATATATTATAAAACCCATAGATACCGATGAACTTATAGATATTTTAATAAAACTAGCTAATGAAATAATAAAGTATAAGTATGATAGTATAATTATAGATGATGAACTAATAGTGGATAAGGAAGAAAAGATAGTTTTGGAAAGGGAAATAGGGACAAAAGTAGCCCATTTTTTGAAAAGCTACACTGGGATAGGACCAAAGAATATAAAAGTGTTTATACAGGGGAATAATATTACTATAGAAGCAGAAGAAGTTCTTACTTTAATGGAACAAAATATAGTATCAAATGTTAGAAATTTTAGCATAGTTGATTATAATAGGCGATTGTTTTATTCAGAAAATAAAAGTTTTTTAGAACAATGCATTGAAGATATTATAGATTATCAAGTGGATTTAATAGAAGTAAGTTGTAATTCATCAAGTAATTTAGATTTATTAAAATTTTCTTTCAAATAATTTGATTATTTTTAAACAATATGCTATTATAATAATAGATTAAAGCTAGAATAGATACAAATTGTAAGCTATTTTAGATTTAATTTTTAAAAATGAATATATCCCTGACAAGGGTTAAAGATAGCTTTATTATAAGTTAGGCTTTAACAGGTCAGAATAGAGGAATTATGATTCCTTTGTTCTGACCTGTTTTTTATTGAGAATAAATCACAAGGGGTGAATAAAATGATAACCATAAGAGAATACCTTAAACCTGAAACCATGGAAGAAGCTTATAAACAATTAATTCGTAATAAGAAAAATACCATATTTGGAGGAGGAGCCTTTATAAGGATGGGGTCTAAAAACATACCATTGGCAATCGATCTATCTGAAGCAGGATTAAACTACATAGAAGAAGATGAATATAATATAAAGATCGGTGCCATGACCACCTTTGGCGACATAGAACATTCCCAACTACTTAGTAAACACTTCGACAACATGCTAGCAAAATCCGTCAGAGAAATAGTAGGTATCCAGCTTAGAAATATAGTCACAGTAGGAGGTACAATTTATTCTAGATATGGTTTTTCCGATTTAATAACTGGACTACTAGCCCTAGACACAGATGTAAACCTATACAAAGGAGGAACCATACCACTAGAAAGATTCTTAAAAGAAGGACCAAAGGAAAAAGATATTCTAGAAAGTATAAACATCAAAAAAGATAATAGAAAAGCCACCTTCTTATCCATGCGAAACTCTAGAGGAGATTATGCCATACTAAATGTAGCCTTATCAAATTTAGAAGGGAAATTTAGAATATCAGTAGGAGCAAGACCTAATAGAGCCACCCTAGCCTATAATGCCATGAAATACTTGGATAGATTAGACAATCAAATAACGAAAGAACACATTTACAAAGCAGCAAAGATAGCATCAGAAGAGCTAGTATTTGGCACCAACACTAGGGGAAGTAGTCTATATAGGAAGCAAATATGCTATGTATTGGTAAAACAAGGGTTAATGGAGGTAATGGGCTATGAAGATTGAAATAAAAGTAAATGGAGAAAACAAACAATTTGACATATCACCAGATGAATATCTAGTAGATACTTTAAGAAACAATGGATACACCAGTGTAAAAAAAGGATGTGACACTGGAGTTTGTGGATGCTGCACAGTTCATATGGATGGGAAAGCAGTACTATCTTGTGCAATACTATCAGCAAAAGCAGAAGGCCATGAAATAATCACCATCGAAGGAGTAAAAGAAGAAGCAAGGAAAGTAGGAGAATATTTAGTAGAAGAAGGAGTAGAACAATGTGGTTACTGTAGCACAGGACTAATAATGAACATATTATACATGGAAAAACACGTAAAAAAACCCACCGACGAAGAAATACGCCATTATCTAAATGGAAATCTATGTAGATGTACTGGATACACAGGACAGTTAAGGGCTATTAAGAAATACTTGGAGGCGAGGAAAAATGAAAGTAGTAAATAAATCGTATTCAAAAATTGACGGCAAAGGATTAGTAGAAGGAAAACCCGTATACACCGATGACCTAGCGCCAAAAGATGCTCTAATAGTCAAAATATTAAGAAGTCCCCATGCTTTTGCAAGAATAAAAGACATAAACACTAAAATTGCAGAAAAAATCCCTGGAGTAGAATGCATCCTAACCTACAAAGACATAGAAAGAAGGCCCTTTACCAGAGCAGGCCAATGCTATCCAGAACTTTCACCCTACGACAAATTCATACTAGATGAATATGTAAGACATGTAGGAGACGAAGTAGCCATAATAGCAGCAACAGATGAAAAAACAGCAACAAAAGCTATGAAATTAATAAAAGTAGACTATGAAATATTAGAACCAGTACTAAACTATGAAGAAGCCGACGGACATACATCCCTAGTCCACCCAGAAGAAGATAGCTTTGCCATGGTAGACGTAGGATTTGACAAAAGTAGAAACATAGCCTGTCAAGTAGAACTGGAACTAGGAAATATAGACAAAGCCTTAAAAGAATCAGATATAGTAATCAAAAGAACCTATAGCTCCCAAGCACAAGCCCAAGCTATGATGGAAACTCAAAGAGCCTATACCTATTTAGACATGTATGGAAGACTAATAGTAGTCACATCAACCCAAATCCCCTTTCATGTAAGGAGGATACTATCAACAGCCTTAGGAATACCAGAAAGCAAAATAAGAGTCATAAAACCTAGAATAGGAGGAGGATTTGGAGCCAAACAAACAGCTAATGCAGAATTTTATCCAGCATTAGTAACACTAAAAACAGGAAAACCTGCAAAAATAGTATACACCAGAAAAGAAGCATTTAGGGGAACCAATTCCCGTCATGCAATGAAATTTGACATAACTTTGGGAGCCACAAAAGATGGGAAAATAAAAGCCATAGACATGGTAGGGATATCTGACACAGGAGCCTATGGAGAACACAGTCAGACCACCATAGCTGCAGCAGGGAAAAAAGTACTACCCCTATATAACAAAGTAGAAGCCTGTAGATACTATGGAAAAGCCATGTACACCAACAAAGTACCAGGAGGAGCCCTAAGAGGATTTGGAGTAACCCAAGGAACCTTTGCCATAGAATCCGCCATAAACGAACTAGCTATAGAACTAAACATGGATCCCACAGAAATAAGAAATATAAACATGATAAAACAAGGAGAAACTACAAAACTACTAAACATGACCACTAAAGACTGGGGTGACAGACCCATGTACATGGATAGCTGTATGCTAGAATATTGCATTGCAAAAGGAAAAGAACTAATCAAATGGGATGAAAAATACCCTAAAACTCAAATAAACGATACAAAAGTAAGAGGGGTGGGTATGGCAATAGCCCAGCAAGGTTCAGGACTACCAAAAATAGACATGGCCTCCGTAACATTAAAATTAAACACCGATGGATTTTTTAGTCTATTAATGGGAGCAACCGATCTAGGCACTGGCAGTGACACCATATTAGCCCAAATAGCAGCAGAAACCTTAGGAGTTTCACTAGACAAAATAGTAGTCTACTCATCTGACACAGATCTGACACCCTTTGATGCAGGAGCCTATGCATCCAGCACCACTTACACCACAGGAAATGCAGTAATAGATGCAGCAGAAAAAATGGTAGACCTAATAAAACACCATGGCGCTATATACTTTAACACCACTATAGACAATATACAATTTGATGGCAACACCATTAAAAACATAGAAACAGAAGAGAATATAACCCTATCAGATTTTTCAAAGAAAATAACCTACAACGATCAATTCATTCAACTAACTACCACTGGATCCTTTGTACCAGAAAAAAATGTACCACCTTATATGGCAGGCTTTGCCGAAGTAGAAGTGGACTTAGAAACGGGAAAAGTAGATGTAGTAGAATTTGTAGGAGTAGTAGACTGCGGGACTC
>JAAYFV010000010.1 GCA_012728075.1 Tissierellia bacterium | reverse complement strand
TGGCGCACCCTGAGGGACTCGAACCCCCGACCAACTGATTCGAAGTCAGCGACTCTATCCAACTGAGCTAAGGGTGCATACCTATATAATATATTATAAATGTAAAAATCTTTAAGGTCAATTATTATTTCCCTTTATAGTAATATTGCTTATCTGGATTCTATTAAATGCTCTAATAGGAAATACACTATTTCCTAGGCCACTATCTATATATAAGATAGTATTATTTCCTAATTCAAATATACCCTTATCATATTTGGGAAAGTATCCCTGACCAGGAGCTATTATAGCTCCTATGAAAGGTAATCTCACTTGTCCCCCATGAGTATGCCCACATATTATTAAGTCTTCTTTTCCTGTCATATAATATATTGGCCTATTTGGCGAATGGGATAATAATATGGTATAGTTTTGCTCATCTATATGTTTTAGACTATCTTCATACTCTTTCTTAGTAGTATAAAAACTTACACCACAAATATTAATCCTTTCTCCATTAATATCTATGGTTTCCCCAGTATTTACTAACACATTTACACCCATTATCTCCAAGCTTGAAATAAATTTATCCCCAAATATACAGTTTAATTCATGATTCCCATTAACATAAAAAATATTCTTATTTATTGCCATTATACTCTTTATGAAATCTAGAGTTGGCTCTATATTTTTAGTTCTACTATCTATAAGATCTCCAGTTAATACGATAATATGGGGATTAAATTTCTTTATATCATTTAACAACTTTTCCTTATCAATCCTATAATTAGCATGATAGTCAGATATTTGAGTTATCCTAAGCTCCTTTGATATTTTTGTGCTATATAAAACTATCTTATTTACATAGAATTTACTTATCTGAATATAATTATATATCAATATGCATATTACCAACACACCTAATATTAGTATACCTTTCATATTAAGAAAAACCTCCATAAGGCATTAAAAAAGAATTGACTTCCGCCAATTCCTTTGGTGCGGGAGAGAGGACTTGAACCCCCACGTCAAAGACACTAGATCCTAAGTCTAGCGCGTCTGCCAGTTCCGCCACTCCCGCATTGTTTAAATAAATTAATTAAAAGGTGGTGACCCATCGGCGACTCGAACGCCGGACTCCCTGATTAAAAGTCAGGTGCTCTACCGCCTGAGCTAATGGGTCATTTAAAAATATAATGGGGTGGATGATGGGATTCGAACCCACGACCTCCAGAGCCACAATCTGGCGCCCTAACCAACTAGGCCACATCCACCACATATTAATCCTGGTGCACCTAGGAGGATTCGAACCCCCGGCACACGGATTAGAAGTCCGTTGCTCTATCCAACTGAGCTATAGGTGCCTACTTGTTTGGAGCGGGTGAAGGGGATCGAACCCTCGCTACTGGCTTGGGAAGCCAGTGCTCTACCACTGAGCTACACCCGCATTTATCCTCCTAAGTTTTATCACTAACACTATAGAATTATAGCAGGTTAATACATCAATGTCAATAGTTTTTTGATTTTTTATTAATCAATACTTACTATCTCTACAGATATTATATTATCTATATCTATTATACCAAAAGTCTTCTTTCTATTAAAGCCTCTTGGCATAGATGCACTTCCTGGATTTACCAATATGATTCCATCTTCCTCATGAAAAAAAGGTAAATGAGTATGCCCAAATAAAACTAAATCTGCCCCTACTTCATAAGCCTTATATAATAATCTATCTATACCATATCTTACACCATGATTATGACCATGGGTCAAAAGTAAAGTTTTGCCCTTTATGTTGAGGATTTCATCTTCGTTATATTTTGGGTGAAAATAATCTCCATTCCCCTTTACTATAACGGTTTCTACTCCAGTTTTTTTCTCTATCTTCTCCCCGTCTTCTACATAGTCTCCTAGATGAATAAATAATTCTGGTTTTTTCATACTGTTTACTTTGTTTATAAAATCAATAGTATTTCCATGGGTATCACTTACTACAAATATCCTCATACGCATCACCCTTTAGTATCATATACATCTGTGCCTTTAATTTATCTAATGCTTTAGCTCGATGACTAATTCTGTTTTTTATATCTAATCCCAACTCTCCAAAGGATTTGTTATATCCTTTTGGTATAAATAATGGATCATATCCAAAACCACTATCTCCTTTAGGCTCAAAGCCTATGGTCCCTTCACATATTCCTTCAACAGTAAAACTACTTCCATCCTCCAACACTATTGCTATAACAGTTTTAAAATATGCTCCCCTTTTATCCAATGGAACATCCTTTAATTCCTCAAGGAGTTTCTTATTATTTTTATCATAATCATGCTCTACTCCTCCATATCGAGCAGAATATACTCCAGGAGCACCCTTTAATGCTTTTACAAATAAACCAGTATCATCAGCGATTATTATACCCTCTACCTTTTCTTTTAAAGCCATAGCTTTTTTAGTGGCATTTTCTTCTAGGGTCTTGCCATCTTCTACTATATCCACGTTTTCCAGATTTAAATCCTTTTTAGATAAAATATCTACAGGTAGTTCTTTGAGTATATCTTTAATTTCTTCTACTTTATCAAAATTATTTGTTGATAATATTAATTTTCTTTTAGTCATGATTCTCCCCTTCTATTTTTTTCCCTATTAATTGACTAATATCTCCTAAAACTTCTTTTTGTTTAACTATCAATTGATTGTTACCCTTTTCTGCTAATTTTAATAACTCATATAATTCATCCTTTGAAAAAGTACTCCCTTCCCCTGTACCTTGTATCTCCACAAACCTATTGTCATCAGTCATAACTACATTCATATCCACTAAAGCCTTATAATCTTCTTCATAACATAGATCCAATATTGGATGTTCATCTACTATTCCCACAGAAACCGCTGAAACAAAGTTAGATATAGGTATTTCCTTTATTTCATCCTTTTTATATAGCCAATTTAAAGCATCTACAAGAGCCACAAAACCTCCAGTAATAGAGGCTGTTCTCGTGCCACCATCAGCTTGTATAACATCACAATCTATCCAAATAGTCCTTTCTCCAATTAAATCTAAATCAACTACTCCTCTTAAGGACCTACCAATTAATCTTTGAATTTCTTGAGTTCTACCTTCAACTTTTCCCTTTGTAGAATCCCTAAATTTCCTATGGATTGTAGAACCAGGAAGCATAGAGTATTCTGCTGTTATCCAACCTGTATTTGTACCCTTTAAAAATGGGGGAACCCTATCATCTATCATGGCTGTACATATTACCTTGGTATTACCCATCTCTACAAGAACAGAGCCTTGGGGATGTTTTAAATAATTTCTTATTAACTTCACATCCCTTAATTCGTCATATTTTCTATTGTCAATTCTAACCATTTTAACATCTCCTATATACACTATTTATACATATTGCTCATTCCATTCTACCAAATTTTATTCCTTTTTTCCATATTGTAATCTACTTTCGCTTTTTTATACTTCTCCCTAAAATAAAACAAGCTGCCCTTTGGACAGCTTAATACTCATTTGCAAATGCTGGTATTGTTGTATCTATACTGAAATCAATTCCCAATTCTTCTAATCCTTTCCCATCAATAAGTAGCTCTACCTTTTCCACCTCATCAAACTCTGATAAAGTTAATCCTATATTTTTTATCATATCATTAAATATTTGAGAATCTTCTGGAATGCTCCCATAATCAAAGGAAATATCTATATAAGCTATTCCCTCTTTTACATCTACCCCATGAAAACTAGTCCCTTGAGGAATACATGAACTAAGTCCCAACTCCATAGGTGGTCCATCAAATAGTAGTTCTAATGCAGTATATATATTAGGGACAGGCGCTAAAGTAGGTATGGTTACAGGTACAAAATATTCATAATCCTCTTCAAAATTAATCCCTTTGTAATATACTACAACCTTTGAACGCTGATCATCTCCATCTATTACTAAATTTATATTTTCTCTTTTTATTGGATTAGATAAATTAGTACCATATTTCATAACGGGAACAATCTCTCCATCCACCAAAAATTGAACCTGGTCAATAGCTTGAAATTCCGTCAAAGTATATACTATTCCATTGATAAGATTTTCTTCGTCCTTTTCAGTTTCATAATTTAATACTTCCTTTGAAAAATCCACCTTACAAAGGCCAATATCTTCATCTATGGTCATACCCTTTATTTCCGTGCCTGCTGGAATAATAGGGGCTAATCCTGTAGTAATTATGCTCTCCCTTAATTCAGGACTGTCTATCATATTTCTTAAAGCAGATCTAGCAATACCTTCTTCCCAAGGTATCTTCTTCATTAATGGCACTAGTAACCCTTGTTTATCCTTGAAGTATAATATGGTTTTCCGCATGCCATATTCTTCAGCGATTTCAAAATCCAAATCGTCTGATCTTATTATCTCCAACTCTTCTTCTTTGGAAAAAAGCTTTTTAAATCCTCCTTTCCCCTTGCAGCTAACAATAGTTACACCTAATAATATTATTAAAAATATTAATGCTATTTTTTTATTATCCATCCCTTACCCCCCTCCATATTGTTTATTACATTATATTAATGGATAGGGGGTACTATGATTATTATTTCTTTTTGATAGTGGAAAAATAGCCTCCACTTATAGGATTTACTGAATTAGTGGTAATAAAAGCTTCTTTATCATAACTATATACTATATTTTTTAGATTCGCTAAATCCTTCCTATTTATAGCAATTTGAAGTATTTCCCTACTGCCTTCCTTGCCTTCCCCATGTAGTACTGTTACTCCAAATCCTGAATCTCTAAGTTTTTTGATCAATTCTATATTATTCTCTTCTTTAAGAATTACTTGAGCTGCCAAATTCCCTAAAGCAATTCTATTTTCTATAGTAATACCTATATAATTACCGCAGGCATAACCTAATGCATAAGCTAATAGATTCCCTGGATTGTCTAAATTTCCAACTACTTTACTTAAAGCAGTTACATATATACTCACTTCAAAAAAACCTATAATTGCTGCATGAATCTTCCT
>JAAYFV010000081.1 GCA_012728075.1 Tissierellia bacterium | reverse complement strand
TATGGCATTAATATACATAGATAGGCCACCTTTAGGAGCTCAGCCAATTGCTGGTTTAGATGATAGATACGTATCCCTAGTAAAGGGGGCCTTTAAAATAGGTACAGTTGAGATTCCCTATCTTATAGTATATGCAGCTGTAATAGCTATAATAATGGCATTTATATGGAACAAAACTACCCTAGGGAAGAATATGTTTGCTATTGGTGGCAATCCAGAGGCAGCAGCTGTATCAGGAGTAAATATTACAAAAAACATTATGCTGGTATATTTAATATCGGGAATACTATATGGGATTGCAGGTTTTTTAGAAGTTGCAAGAATTGGTTCAGCAACTAGTATTACTGGACAAAACTATGAACTAGATGCTATTGCTGCTTGTGTCATAGGTGGAGTATCCTTTTCTGGAGGAGAAGGAACTATCCCTGGAGTATTAATTGGGGTTATTATATTACAATTTATAAACTATGGACTAAATTTTATAGGAGTAAATCCTTATTTCCAAATAATAATAAAAGGATTAATTATAATCGTGTCTGTTTCAATAGACGTAAGAAAAAATATCGTTCGAAAATAGGATTATGGTGGTGAGCCAAAACATGAAAATTACTATACATGATGTAGCAGAGAGAGCAGGAGTTTCTATAGCTACTGTATCTCGAGTAATAAATAATAATTATCCAGTAAAAGAAGAAACGAGAAAGAAAATAGAAGATGCTATTGAAGAATTGGGATATGTACCCAATGAAATAGCTCGAAGTCTAATACTTAAAAGTACATCTAGTATTGGAATAATCATACCAGGTATTACCAACCTGTTCTTCCCTACAATAGTAGAGGAGATAAATAGGGAATTAGTAGACAATGGATTTACCATGTCCCTTTACATAACCGAAGGAGAACCAGAGATGGAGAAGATAGTCATAGATAGTATTGTTTCAAGGAATATGGATGGAATAATAGCTATTGATCCATCTTTGGAAAACTTAGAAAATGGTTATTTTCCTAAGTTATCTAAATCAATTCCAACTATAATAATTAATGCATATACTGATAAATATGATTGTAATTTTATCTCCTATGATGAAGAAGTAGGAACTAGGGAAGCTTTTCAATATCTATTAAATTTAGGGCATAGAAAAATAAGTTTCATTAGAGGGGATAGAAGTCTATCCTATGATTTAAAGGAAAATTTATATAGGAAATTTATAAAGGAAAATGGACTTAACTATGAAAAAGTAATATCTGTAGGAATGGGTAATAGCCAAGAAGTAGTGGAAAAAACCAGCTTAATATATCAAAAACACTTAGATTCGGAAGAAAGGGAAACTGCTATTTTTGCTTGTAATGATCTAATGGCAGTAGGAGTAATAAATGCTTGTAATAAAGCCAATATCAGAGTTCCAGAAGATATGTCTATAATTGGCTTTGATAATACATTACTTTCAAGTATCACCCACCCTAAGATTACCACGGTGGATTTGAATATGAAGGAAATAGGTAAAATTGCAGCTATAGAATTAATCCAGATGATTAAGGAAAAATCTACTATAACTAAAAAAATTGTATATGATACAAAACTGGTAATTAGAGAAAGCTGTAGTAAGAGAAAATAGGTAGGTGGTTTTAAGATATGATTCAAATAAAAGAGGGAAAACATTTAAATATGGATGCAATAATAATGAAAAACAAACACTTAGAAATAAGGCTATTGCCTAAATTAGGTTTCAAGATGGCCTCTTTTAAATATATACCTAAAGACAAGGAATTGTTATTCCAACCCACAAAGGGGTTATATGATATACCTTTTTATGGAGCAGCCTTTGAAGAATATGACACTTCAGGTTTAGATGAAATGATACCTACTATAGATAAATGTGATTATAGGGGAAATACATTGCCAGACCATGGAGAAGTGTGGAGTGTTCCTTGGAATGTGGAAATTGTAGGTAAAAGCCTTAAGGGTAATATAAAATTAAAAACATTGCCTTTGATATTTTATAAGAGTTTATGTTTTCATGATG
Organism: Tissierellia bacterium; assembly: GCA_012728075.1. Taxonomy (GTDB): domain Bacteria; phylum Bacillota; class Clostridia; order Tissierellales; family Tepidimicrobiaceae; genus Keratinibaculum. Next base: position 11,902 of record JAAYFV010000081.1, on the reverse strand, counting down.
AAAATACCATAAAAGTAGAATACAAGGTGGAGAATTTAGAAGACCAAGAGATAGAATTTTTATGGGCTCTACATGGGTTAAATGTATTTGATGATAAAACGGAGATAATTGTTCCTAAAGAAGCTAAAAATATAATAAATGTCCATGAAAATGACTTATTAGGGGAAGTAGGCAGGAAAAATTCTTTTCCTATAGCTAAGGATGTAGAGGGAAACTTCATAGATTTGACTTTGCTTAAAAACTATAAGGATAATAGATGTTATAAGTATTATTTCCTAGACCAGCTAGAAGAGGGTAATGTGGGATTATATTATAAGGAAGAAAACATACTATATACTTTGAAGTACAATTCTAAGAAAATACCCTATCTAGGAATTTGGATAACTAAAGGAGGGTTTAAAGGAGAATATAATTGTGCTATTGAGCCTTCTACAGGTTATTATGATTCCTTAGAATTAGCTATTAAAAATGATAAAGTAACAAAACTTAAACCCTATGAACAATTTTGTTGGTCCATATATATGGGAGTTAAGGAGGGATAGAATATGGCAGAACTAAGGTGGAATCCATTGCTAAGGGATTGGACTATGGTGGCTTCTCATAGGCAAAATAGACCTGAAATGCCTAAGGATTGGTGTCCTTTTTGTCCTAATTCAGGAAGGGTTCCTAAAGATTATGATGTATATAAATATGATAATGATTTTCCTGCTCTATATCAAGATCCACCAGAACCAGATGATGTAGGAAGTAAATTCTATAAGACAAAACCAGCTTATGGGAAATGTGAAGTAATACTCTATTCCCCTGAACATGATGCGCGATTGTGGGAATTGGATTTAAAACATATAAGAAAGCTTGTGGATTTATGGTGTAATAGATATATAGAACTATCTAAAGATGAAAAAATAAAATACATTTTCCCTTTTGAAAATAGAGGAAAAGAAGTAGGGGTGAGCATGCCTCATCCTCATGGACAGATATATGGATATTCGGTTATGCCCTTAAAATTACAATTAGAATTAAATTCCTGTAAAGAATATTATGAAGAAAATAATGAATGTCTAATATGTAGGATGAACAAGGAAGAAAAAGAGTTCCAAGAAAGGATAATTATGGAGAATGAGGATTTTCTATGTTATCTTCCCTTTTTTACTGATTATCCCTTTGGGGTATTTATAGTTTCAAAGGTCCATAGGAGTAAAATGATAGATTTTACTGAAAGGGAAAAGGATAATTTTGCTGCTATCCTAAGGGATATTACTGGTACATTTGATACTCTATATAATAGATTATTTCCCTATATGATGGCTATCCATCAAGCCCCTGTAAACTCGCCAGAGTATGGAAATTATGATGATTACTTCCATTTTCATGTGGAATTTTATCCACCACTAAGATCAAAGGATAGGATAAAATATAATGCATCCTCAGAAACAGGAGCATGGGCTAATTGCAATCCAAGAAGTGTTGAAGAGACTGCAATAGAGCTTAGAGAAGCATATGAGAGGTTTATTAGTCAAAATACTAAAAATGAATATGGGGTGTAAACATGGATATATCTAAATTGATTGAAAGATTTTTTCAACTTTATGGTAAAGGAGATGTAAAGGCATTTTTTTCTCCTGGAAGGGTTAATTTAATAGGAGAGCATATAGATTACAATGGAGGATATGTACTACCTTGTGCAATTGATTTGGGAACCTATGGTTTAGTTAGGAAAAGAGATGACAATAAAATAAGGTTGGCCTCAGAAAATATTGGGTTGAAAGTAGAAGTGGATATAGATGATTTAAAATATAAAAAGGAAGATGATTGGGCTAATTACCCTAAGGGAGTTCTTTATTTTATGAAAAAAGAAGGCTATAGGGTTTTGGGAATGGATATATTGGTGTGGGGAAATATCCCCAATGGAGCTGGGCTTTCTTCTTCTGCTTCTTTGGAATTATTGATAGGAGAGATGGCCAATAATCTATTTAATCATGGAAGCATACCTAAAATAGACTTAATAAAGATAGCCCAAAGGGCAGAGAATGATTTTGTTGGAGTAAAATGTGGTATAATGGATCAATTTGCTGTAGCTATGGGAAAGAAAAATCAGGCGGTGCTTTTAAATAGTTACAGTTTGGATTTCAAACATATAAATATGAATATAGGAAAATATAAATTAGTTGTAATGAATACAAACAAGAGAAGGGAATTAAGTGATTCTAAATAAAATGAAAGAAGAAGAGAATGCGAAAAGGCCTTATATATTCTTAAAAACTATACAGATATAGATAATCTATGTCAGCTTTCAGTAGAGGAATTTAAACAATTAAAAAAATATATACCTGATAAAATTATAAAAAATAGAGCTTACCATGTAGTACATGAAAACCAAAGGGTTTTAAGGGCCTGTGAAGCTTTGGAAAAAGGAGATATACTTCAGTTGGGGCAATTGTTTGTTGATTCTCACAATTCCCTAAGGGATTTATATGAGGTAACAGGGATAGAATTAGATACTATAGTAGAAGCAGCATTAGATCAAGAAGCTTGTGTAGGTGCAAGGATGACAGGAGCAGGTTTTGGAGGATGTGCTATAGCCCTTGTAGAAGACAAAAGTGTAGAGGATTTTATGGACAAGGTAGGTAATATATATAAGAAAAAAATAGGATATAGACCAGATTTCTACCTTGTAGGCATAGGTGATGGAACAAGAGAATTATCATAGAGGTGATAAAATGGCCATATTAGTTACTGGAGGTGCAGGTTATATTGGGAGCCATACCTTAATGGCTTTGCTTGATAGAAATGAAGAGGTTATAGTAATTGATGATTTATCAAAGGGGCATGAATATGCTGTTAAAGGAGGAAAATTTTACTGTGGTGATCTTAGAGATGAAGATTTTTTAGATACTGTATTTCAACAAAATGAAATAGAGGATGTTATACATTTTGCTGCCTATTCATTAGTTGGGGAAAGCATGAAGGATCCAATAGCCTATTATAATAACAATGTAAAGGGTACTATAACCCTTTTACACTGTATGAAAAAATATGGAGTAAAAAATATCGTATTTTCATCCACAGCTGCGGTATATGGAGAACCAGAGCATATCCCCATATTAGAAGAGGATAATACTAATCCAACAAATCCCTATGGGGAAAGTAAGTTAGCTATAGAGAGATTGCTTAAATGGTCTAACAATGCAGGGGATATAAATTATATAGCTTTAAGATATTTTAATGCAGCTGGAGCTCATGAAAGTGGGAGCATAGGAGAGGATCATGATCCTGAAACCCATCTGATACCTATTATATTGGAAACAGCCTTAGGTATAAGGGAGAAGATAATTATATTTGGCGATGATTATGATACCCCTGATGGTACCTGTATAAGAGATTATATACATGTGATGGACATAGCCCAAGCTCATATACTAGCTTTAGATAAACTTAGGAGACAAGGTAGGAGTGGAATATATAATTTAGGAAACGGCGCAGGATTTTCCGTAAGAGAAGTCATTGAGAAGGCAAAAGAGGTAACTGGGCGGAATATCCCAGTAGAAATAGGAGATAGAAGACCAGGAGATCCAGCTATATTAGTAGCATCCTCAGAAAAAGCGAAAGAAGAACTTAACTGGAATCCAAAATATGGTGATTTAGGAAAGATAATCGAAGATGCGTGGAAATGGCACCGTACTAAAATTTCCTCAGATATAAATTAATTATGAACTATATAAACCTATATAGTAGTTTTGTTGATAATATGGCTACCATTCGAAGAAGGATTAAATATTCTGATTTAAAAATTAAAGAGCGAGTCTTTGTTTAATTACAACCTCATTTAGCCTAGCCTATCTAATGGCTAGGCTATATTTTCTTCTCTTCTAATCTACGATTTATAAATTGAACAACAAAATGTTTAATCAATGCAGTAATAGGAACAGCAACAATCATACCTATTATTCCAAATAAGGATCCAAACATAAACAAAGATAGCATTACAAGCAGCGGATGTAAGTTTACATTTTTGCCTACCACTTTAGGAACTATGATATTGCCATCAATTTGTTGCAATATTAATAATGTTATAAGAGCATATAATGCTTTTATAGGAGTATCACCTGCCAATGCAACTAAAATAGCTATTATAGTGGCTACTGTGGCACCAACCATGGGAATGAGATTTGAAAAACCAGATATTATCCCTATAATTACTGCATAATCTATATTTAAGATTAACAATGCAATACTTATTAGAGTTCCCATAATCAAAGCATCTATCAACTGACCACGGATATAGCCTGATATGACAAAATCAGTATTTTCCCATAAATTTTTAAGTTTTTTTGTAAAGGATATAGGGAAAATAGCATATATAAACTTATTCCACCATTCTAGCATAGTATGTTTATCCATTAACAAATAAAAGCTAATTACAATTCCTACAAATATATTGATTATATATCCACCTATTTTAGCAATGGATGCAATTATTTCATTTCCTGCTTTTTGGACGATTGAAGTTGTAATGGAGATTATATCATCTATTATTTCATCCTTTTGACTTTCGGTTTTTGAGGTATATAATCTAAATTTTAATTTATCAGGTATATTAGTAAAATTATCTATAAATTCTTCCATTCCTTTTATAAGATTATGACTAAGCTTAAATCCTTCTCCACTTTTTAAGCTTAATGATATGGAATATCCCATACCTATTAACAACGCAATAATTATTGTAAAAGATATCGCAGTTGCAGCTAATCTTCTATTGCTTTTCTTTTTTCTTTTAGACCATAATTTTTTATCTAATAATTCCACCAATGGATCCAATAGATAAGCCAATATAAGCCCAATAATGAGAGGTGAAATTAAAGAAAAAAATGTGCCTAATATTTTCCCTATAAAGCTAGCTACATCTTGTATATTTATAATAGTAAACAGTAAAATCAATAGGATAACTCCAAATATTATTACATGGACTCCTATATTTACATATTTTTCATCTAGTTTAAATTTCATATCTTTCTCCCTTTCTAAATTGAAAGCTATTTTTATATAAAATATGATTTAACTAAAATTATAACATTAAATATGCATATTTAAAACATTTATTTTACGTGCACCAGTGCACCAGGTGCACCAGGGACGGATCTTTTTGCATTTTTGCAGATAATTTCTATATTTAATATAGGATTAAATTAATGGTATAATAAATGTATTTGGATAAGTGTTTAGAAAATACAAAACTTTGGGCTGATAGAATCAAAGGCTAATAATTTAAACCAAAGAATAGTATACAATGCAGCAAATATCTTTGATAATAAATTTTTATGTAAAAAAGTCAACACTTTTCACTTCTCATTCGTCTAATAAGTAAAGACATCAAAAAAGAGGAGGGGTAAATTGATAGATAAATTATACAAGGATTATTATAATAAACTTTTGTGGTATTGTATGAACCTCTCCAGAGGCAATACTTCCGCTGCAGAAGACATAGTACAGGAGACCTTTTTAAGAGCACTTGAAAATGCACATATTCTTAATCAATTGACAGAGGCTCAATGTGGTTCTTGGCTATATAAAACTGCAAAAAATATATTTATTGATAATGTAAGACATATGGCAAATAAACCTATAAAGGAAGAACCTTTATTTAAAGAGGATGATTTAAGTAAAATTTTAGTAAGTCAATTATGTGTTCATTTACCAGAAAATGAGAGAACATTGTTTTGGATGAGGTATATAGAAGGATATAATTCTACTGAACTTGGCGAGATATTTGATTTACCCCCATCAACTGTAAGGTCAAGATTATCTTCTGCAAGGAAAAAGATGTCTAAAATATATTTTATGGAGAAAGGAAAAGGTGATTAATATGGAAAAGAAAAAATTAGTAATTAATGCTGCGGTATGTGATGCAAGAAGTGTATCAGAGGCAACGTTAGATTCCTACAAAGAAATAAATATAAATGCAGCTACTGTTTTAGTAACTCAAGAGACGAAAGATCTTATGGCAAAATATAATGTAAATATGAATGCAGCAGAGGTGATGGAAGTTCCTAAAGAAGCTGAAATTATGATTCAAAATGGTTCCTATGAAATTTTAGATAGCACTATGTTACAAAAACCTACCGTATTAATTGTAAATGGTAATTTAAATATAGACACAAAATCTCAAGAAGTATTAGACAAATTTATTTTAATTCAAGTAAATGGTCAACTTTCCTATTCTACTAATATAAAAGATAAATTACCTCCAATTAAAGTAAATGGCAGCATAGATTCTTATCCTGGAGATGCAATTAGACTTAAAAGCAAATTAATTTTAGATAAGACATTTATATTAAGAGCAAAAGGTGAAAAATATTATGTAAAAAACAAAGTTGTTATTCCAGATAATGATTTAGATATAGCTTATTTAAAAGAAATAGGAGCTACATTTATTACAAAAAAAGCTATTATAGCTGAAAAATTGCTAGAAGAAGCTGTAGCTTTATTTGATGAACATGTAGAAATAGAAGTTATCCCTGATGGACTCAACTACACAAGTGAGAAAATATTAAATAATAATTTAATAAAAAAATATGGGGATAAACTATATGTAGATGGAGACTTAATAATAAATAATGAAAGTGAAAATGCATTAGATAAATTAACAAGGCTTAAAGTAGTAGGAACTATATTTATTAATGAAAAATTTATTGATAAACTTAGTACTATAAATCCAGAATACAATGATATAGAAATAATAAAAGGAGCTAGCATAGGAGATAAACCTTATTTAACTATCGATAAACGAAAATTAAACAAATATCCAGAAGGACTTAGAGTTTTCGATTGTGGTATTGTAAATATAAAAGAAGATATAGATCCAGATGAAATAGAAGAAAAATTAGAATTTGTAGATTGTGGAGTTATAAATTGTAGTGAAGAACAAAAAAGTGCTGTAGAGATTGTTTCAAAAGATGTAGGAATGATTACAGATAGACCAATAGATAAATTCAAAGATTTATTAGGTGGTTTTGGACTATCAGATAAGGATACAAAGGTTATTAATGCTGCTAATTATATTATGTAGTAAATAATTATATTGTTGATAAAAAACTAATATTTTAAAAGGAGTTGTCGGGAAATAGATAGCCAATAAAATCGCCTGGTATATTTTGCCAGGCGATTTTACGTAAAAAAAGAGAGACAGTTAAAAATAACTATCTCTCTTTTCGCTATATAATATGATATTATATAACTACTATGAAACATTACTATTATAATGAATATTTCGACTTAGGGCAACAACAAATTGTAAATTTTAATCTTTATCAGATAGGGATACCTGAAGACGACTCAGTCCACACCTTAAAAAAATATTAAAGGAGTTGAATTTTGACAAGCTTTTAGCTAGATATAGCAATAAGGGAAGAAAAGGGTATAATCCAATTATGATGTGGGAATCATCATTTAATTTGCAGAGGAGATTACGTAAGGCTTGTAGATGAATTTATGTGGATGTAAATGCACCAGGGACAGATCTTTTTGCAGGATCTATTGAAGAAAGCATAAATATACCATTAGGAGAACTTAGGGATAGACTTGATGAATAATATAACATATAAATAGAAAAATTAAGCAAGTGGAAGGAATGTAATAATCAATGATATAATGATGATATAGTAAAAGAAAAGGAAGTGAAATGCTACATGGATATAATTGAAAAATTAAAGCAAACCTATGACAAAATGCTTGAAGATGAAAAACTTATCCCCTTAGATGAATTAAGGGAAGAATATTCATTATTTCAGAGGAAATTTAGCCCTGAGAGGCTTAAAGGATTAGATGGGGAAGTATTGATTGAGACTATGTTTAATGTTAGTAATCGTGATAGTCTTACTTATTGGCTTGAATTCAAAAATGATGATGAGTTCAATACATACACCTATGGAAGTATTGCAGGGGGCAGTGCCTATAAATTTGTAATGTTTAAGAGGAGAAAAGACAATAAATGGGTTACTGGAAATCCTCAAGATCCAGATATATTATCAATAGATGAGGCTATAGATTTAGGAAGAAAACTAAGGGATTCTTTGGTTAATGGTGCTGAGTTAATTGAAAAACTAGATGAAGATGCTCCCATAGAAGATTATATTAACCTTCAAGAAAATCTTGATAATATTCTTGTTGAAAATATGAGTAATTTAGGCTGGGTTCATAAATATTATCATATGATTTATCCTAATAAGATAGATACCTTTCATAGTACAAAATGGCAAAGACATGTACTTATCTCCTCTCATATAAAACCAATTCAAGACGATAAATTATATATAATGTCAGGGCAAATCATGGAGATTGTTAGAAAAACTGGTTTAGAAACAGTTTATGCTGCAATGTCTTCTATGGTTACCCTCTTTGGTCCACCTGTCAATTATTATAGAATTGGAACTACTGGAGATGGCAAAAGCTATTGGCAAGATATGAAGGAAGGGGGCTATATTTCAATTGGTTGGCCAGCTTTAGGGGATTTAAGAGAATATGGGGAAATGGGAAAAACAGAAATGAAAGAGGAGCTGAGGAAGAAATTTGAAGAAAATTATCCCAATGATGCTAGGATTATAGGTAGATTTGCAAATCAGGTCCTTACTTTTTATTATGATATAAAAATTGGAGATATTGTTGTTACAGTCGATGGAGAAAAAGTATTAGGTATAGGCAGGGTAATAGGAGAATATGAATACATTGATGATTTGGATTTTCCTCATTGTATTCAAGTAGAGTGGATTTATATAGCTGATGATTATGTATATTTAGAAAATCCTCGTGAGGGGATAATGACTGCAGTGTATAGATATAAAGATTTGGATAATATTTTAGCTATTGAAAAATTAAAGGATTTAGGAGAATTATCTGTTGAAAAAGAAGTTAGACCTTTAGTATCATTTGATGGAGTTATTGCTGATATTCAAAATGTATTGAAAAGGAAGAAACAAGTTATATTATATGGTCCTCCAGGTACAGGGAAAACATATTATGCTGAAAAAGCTAGTAGGGAAATGGCTTCTAGAGATATGTATAATAAAGCCTTTGAGGATTTATCAGAATTTGAAAAACAGTTTATTCTTGGAGATGGTAGAACAAGTGGTTTAGTTCGTATTTGTTGTTTTCATCCATCCTATGGATATGAGGATTTTATTGAAGGGATAAAGCCTAATATAGTAAATGGGAAAACTCAATTTGAGATAAAAGATGGAATATTTAAAAGTTTATGTTTAGAGGCTGAGGAAAAAACTGATCAAAATTTTTATTTGATAATTGATGAGATAAATCGAGGAGATATTTCTAGAATATTTGGCGAATTAATAATGCTTATTGAAGTTGGGAAACGAAATAAGGATATAGTTCTTCCTATTTCTGGTAAACCTTTTAGAGTACCTGAAAATGTTTACATCATAGGTACTATGAATACGGCAGATCGCTCTATAGCATTGCTGGATGTAGCTCTTAGAAGACGTTTTAGTTTTATAGAGTTGATGCCTGATTATAGTTTATTAGAAAATGTAAATTTTGAAGGACTACCTTTAGATAAATGGCTAAAAGAAGTAAATAAGGAAATTATTAATAATATTGGAAAGGATGCTAGAAATCTCCAGATAGGTCATTCATATTTTCTTGAAAATGAAAAACCCATTATGGATATTTATAAATTCAAAGATATAGTTAAGGAAGATATTATACCTTTGATAGAAGAATATTGTTATGGAGATTATGATCTAATGGCTAATATACTTGGGCAAGGGATAGTGGATGCTAAAAACCAACGAATAAGACATGAATTATTTGATTCGTCAGATATTTCAAATTTTGTAAATGCATTATTGCAGCCTTGGCCTGATTTGAAAACTTTTGTTGATGATATTGAGGAATCTATTGATGGTGAAGATGATGATGAATACTAAGGTTGTTGAGATGAAAGAATGGGATTTTACTATATTAGAAGGATATGAACTACCTGATAATAATGCGAGACAAATGGCAAAACTTTTAACTAATAATGGAATTATTGAAATATTAGAGCTTAAAAATGATATACATATCAAAAGTAATTATTATGTTGGTAGAATTAAAATAGGGGATTTGCAGATAAATATTAGACCAAAATTAGAAGGGCTACCCCTTTATCATCTAATGAAATATACTTATGGTTTGAGAGATTTAGCGTTTTTAAGTAGAGCAGAATATAATATAGATAAATTTTCATTTTTTGATTTATTAATTTTTGAATTATATATTGAAGCTAATGATTTATTCCTTAGAGGAATTAATAGAGATTATATTCTAAAAGAGGATAGCTTACAGAGCCCTAGAGGAAGAATAGATATTGATAAACTTTGTAGCCAGGGTGGTGTGATAGAGGCAAAATTACCTTGCCGTTATTTTGATAGGGATGAAAATAATATATTGAATCAAATTTTGCTTGCAGGATTGAAATTAAGTTTGGATTTAGTAGTTGATAGGGAGCTTAAAATTTATGTAAATAGACTTTGCAAAATTTTTTCTGAAAGTATTGATGATATAATATTGACTCGTGATAGCTTACAATATGCAAGAAATAGTATGAATAGGCTAACAGAACGGTATGCTGGAGCACTTGAAATAATAAATATATTATATGAGTCTCAAGGGATAAAATTGAAAAATAATTCAACAAAAGTAAATTTGCAAGGATATTATTTTGATATGAATGCTTTCTTTGAAAGATTAGTGCATAAATTGTTAATGGATTATTTTAAGGAAAAAGAATATGTAGTAAAAAGTCAACATAGTATGTACAATATGTTTGCCTATGCTCCTGGTTTCAATCCATTGCATCGAAAGCCGCCTACTCCAAGACCAGATTTTGCTATAATGAAAGATGGAAAGGTTGTTAAATTATTAGATGCAAAATATAGGGATCTATGGGAGAAAAGTTTGCCTACCCATATGCTTTATCAACTAGCAATATATGCTGTAAGTGGTATGGGGGACAATACTTCAACTATTCTATATCCTTCTATGGATGATACTGCTGTTGTTCAGAAAATAGATATAAAAGATCCCATCAAGGATACAAAAATAGCAGAAGTTATACTACAGCCTATAAATCTTAATAAAGTGGCTATGGCAATAGGCGAAGGAAAGAATATTTGGCATTAGGACGTGCACCAGGGACGGATATTTTTGCATTTTTGAAAAATAGCAGAAGTTATATTGCAATAAGTGAGGGAAACATAACAATGGGACAGTGGGTCTGACCTTTTGTCCCACGTAAGAGTATGCGCCACGAATCTTTTTGCATTCTGTAGCATAGTTTTTACAGAATATATTTTAGACTTGTAGTAATGAAAAAAACATAGAAGTTGGATGGTTTCTTGCAATTTTCGTTCAATATTATTGAATAATAATAAGCAAATGTCGTCGATCTAAATTTTACTGATAATATCAAGGGTAGAAGCTTTAAAAGAAGATATAATTTTTAATAATTTTATTTAATACTTTTATCAAAAAAACATAAGAAAAGTACTTAAAACACGTATATAAATGGCTTTCATACAAAAGTATAAAAGTACATTTATATGTATAATAATGAATAAATATCGTCGATCCTAGGTAGTGCAAAAACCCTCGGAGATCGACGACAAAATATTTTTTGGAGGAAATGTGTAAATTTCAATAGATTTAAAGAAAACCAGATAAAAATGTATCATGAAAAGTGTAATTTTTTGATTTGACAAAAAATGAAAAATGTAGTAATATCAATATGTGAATGGGATTATAGTCTACCTATAAGGAATTGAAACAAATATGCATTTGAAAATCATAAAATAGGGGTAGAAAGTTTATAGTCTACCTATAAGGAATTGAAACAGGGTTAAATGGTTTG
>JAAYFV010000080.1 GCA_012728075.1 Tissierellia bacterium | reverse complement strand
TTAAAATCTCATTAGCCATTTTTTCTACATCTTTTGGAGATAATTTATCGTTATTAAAATATTTTAATACTCCATCTATTCTAAGTACTGGAGGTATGCCTACTGTAATATGGATATCAGATGCATTATTTTCTATAGCATATTCAATTAAGTCTATTAATTCCACATGCAAACCCTCCTTACCCTAGTGTATATCCTGCTTTTAATACTTCTTCAACAGTGGTATAACCGTTTAGCGCTAAATTTACAGCATCTTCCAATAAGCTTATCATTCCTTGTTCTCTTGCAGCTACCTTTAATTCATCTAAATGCCCACCAGTATCTATTAATCTTCTTATATTTTCATTTACAATCATAACTTCATGTACAGCTCTTCTGCCTTTATATCCATTATTGCATTTATTACATCCATTTGGTTTATATAAAGTAATTTCTTTGTCTGTATCTAATCCTAATAAGGATTTTTCTGAATAGCTAGCTTTATAGGGTATTTTGCAATTGGGACACAATTCCTTCACTAATCTTTGAGAAACTACTCCTATAACAGCAGAGGATACTAAATATGGCTCTATCCCCATATCTACCAATCTTATAACTGAAGAGGCACAGTCATTAGTATGCAATGTAGATAGAACTAAATGTCCTGTAATAGCTGCTCTTACAGCAATCTCTGCTGTTTCTGAATCCCTAATTTCTCCTACCATAATAATATCTGGATCTTGCCTTAATATGGATCTTAATCCAGAAGCAAATGTAAGTCCTGCTTTAGGATTTACCTGTATTTGATTTATCCCTTCTAATTTATACTCTACTGGATCTTCTATAGTAACTATATTTTTTTCGATTTTATTTAACTCTTTTAATGTTGCATATAAGGTCGTAGTTTTACCACTCCCTGTTGGTCCTGTTACTAATTGGATACCATAAGGTTGACTTAAAATTTTATCAAAAACTTTTAAATTCCTTTCATTAAACCCTAATTTCTCCTTAGAAAACATGAAATTTGATCTTTCCAATAATCTTAATACAATTTTTTCTCCATAAACTGTAGGTATTGTAGATATGCGAACATCTATTTCCTTCCCATTTATTTTAGTTTCTGCTCTACCGTCTTGGGGAACTCTTTTTTCTGCAATATTCATCTTTCCCATTATTTTAATCCTTGTAACTATTGCAGAAAGTGAAAAACTTGAAAGTTTCATAATCTCATGTAAATCTCCATCTATTCTAAATCTTACACGAATATCTTTAGCATAGGGTTCTATATGTATATCACTAGCCCTCATGTCCACAGCTTGTTGAATAATTGAATTAATTAATTTTACTATGGGGGCGGAAGCTACTTCTAATAATTCATCTTCTTCTACTTTGTCCATATGGTCAATTTTATAGGAATCTCTAAATTCCTTTAGCATTTTTTCAGTAGATTCTTTAATATAAAATTTATCTATATTTTTTAATATCATCTCTTTAGATGCTATTACAGGTTGAATTTCAAATTTTGTAAACATCTTTATATCATCCATTGCAAATATATTTAATGGATCTGCCATAGCTACTATTAAATAATCTCCTTTTTTATCTATAGCTATTAGTTCATGACGTCTAGCAATATTTTCAGGAATTATTGGAACTATATCTGGATTAATAGTATATTTATCTAAATCCACATGGGGAATTCCCAATTGAAATTCCAACACTTCAATAATATCATTACTTGTAATACATCCTTCCTCTACTAATATTTCGCCAATTTTACGACCATCTTTTTTTTGTTTTCCTAATGCATTATTTAATTGTTCTTTTGTTACTTTACCTGAATATAATAGTAACTCACCTAATTTAAGATTAGAAGTTTTCACATTAATGTCATTCCTTTCATTATATGAAAATAAAACAATTTAATTTTATACTGATATTTGTTAGTTATATTAAATCTATTCCACATATTTTTCTAAATTCCTTCTTATTTCATCATAATATTCATAAATATCATAGTTTTTATTATCTAGCCATATTTGTTGACTATATAGCCCTTGAAAAATAAGCATAGTGAGTCCATCCATGGTTTTATATCCCTTATCCTGTGCTAATTTTAATAATTTAGTATTTATTGGCTTATACACAATGTCATATACTACTAAATCCTTGGAGAATCCGTCTAAATCAATAGGAGATTTATCTATATTGGGATACATTCCTATAGATGTACAGTTAATAATCATATGAATCTTTTTTTTATCAATTTTTTTTAAATCTAATCCTCCGTAGTCTATTGAAACTTTTGGAAATTGGTATTTTAGTTTTTCTGATAATTTTTTTGCCTTTCCCAAAGTTCTATTGCTGATAAATATGCTATTTACTTCCGCTAAAGCCAAAGAAGTTCCAATAGCTTTAGCTCCACCCCCTGCTCCTAAAACCAATATATTTATCCCTTTCACATCTATATTATTAAGTTCTAAGGATTTAATAAATCCCATACCATCAGTATTATAGCCTACAAGCTTACCATCTACATTTTTTACAGTATTTACAGCTCCAATTAATTTAGCTTCTTCTGAGATTTCGTCTAAATAATTTATTACAGTGGTTTTATAAGGTATAGTTATGTTAAAACCCTTTATGTCCAAAATTTTAATTGCTTCAACTATGGTACTTAAATATTTTTCTTTTACATCAAAAGCTAAATATATATTATTTTCATTTATTAGTCTATAAAAATTATTATGAATTATAGGGGACAAAGTTTTAGATATTGGATGACCTATTAAACAATAAATTTGAGTATTATAATTTATATTCATTTTATTTATTTCCTTTCTGTTTATATTTTTAAGTATTGTATTTTGTTCTATATTTATATTTATATTTATCATAACATAAATTTGTATATTTTTTGTAAATTTTTTGAAATTATAAATATAGTTTATGTTTTTTAAATAAAAGTTGATTATAAGTTGTTTGATTATATATCATTTATGATAACATCTGTTATGATAATATTATCCCTTGTTTATACATATAATTTAAAAATTAGTCTAAATAAAAAAAGAGTAAATCGTCAAAATATATATATAGGAGGTGAAGATTTTGAAAAAAAATAAATTTTTTATTTTAATCTTTGCTTTAGCTTTATTAATCATGGCCGTTGGATGTTCTCCTACAAAACCCCAAAGGCCAATGGGAACTGAAACTAGAATAGGAGATAATAAAGCAAAACGTAATAACAACAATATAACGAATATTGACAGGAGAAATATGGATAATATAACAGATATGACTCCAAATGTTAAGAGAAATCAAGTTGGTCCTGGTCCAAAAACAGCAACAGATATAACGCAAAAAAATAATTTAGTAGTACCCAAAGATATGGTTACAAGAGCAAATAATATAGCTCAAAGAGTAGCCAATCTAAAAGAAGTAAATAGTGCCTCAGTTTTAATAAGTGGTAATAATTGTATCGTAGGAGTAGATATAAAAGGAAATATTGAAGGACAAATGACAAGGGATTTAAAGCAAAAGATCGAAAAAACTGTTAAAAACACAGATAATAGTATAAAAAATGTTAGCGTTACAGCTGATCCAGATCTTTTTACTAGAATTACCAATATGGCAACGGATATAACTAAGGGAAGGCCTATATCTGGTTTTGGAAAAGAATTTGAAGAAATATTAAGGCGAATTACTCCTGTTAAATAAATCCGGGATTTTCCCGGATTTATAATTCAATTAAATAATAGTAATTGTAAAGGAGAATGCTATGGATATCAAAAAATTATGTGGATGTCTTTGGTTCCAGCTTATACTCCTTATTCTATTAGTTTCAGGTACCTTAAATAATATGCAAGAAAATGTATTTGCTAATAATGATTATGGGATGATAATTAAAAAAGGAACAGAAAATAGAAAAGTTGTAGCCTTAACTTTTGATGATGGTCCCCATCCAGTATATACAGAACAAATATTAGATATACTCCATGAATACGATGTAAAAGCAACTTTTTTCGTATTGGGAATGTTAGCCGAAAACTATCCTCATATCATTAAAAGGCAATGGGAAGAGGGGCATGAAATAGGTAATCACACTTACTCCCATATAGATACAAAAAAAGCAAGTAAAGAAGAACTTTTAGAAGAATACAAAAAAACTCAAGATATAATATATTCTATAACCAAAAACAAACCTAAAATATTCAGGCCCCCATATGGTTCCTTTGATAAAAAAGTTCTTGATATGGTTGAAGAAGATAATTCAATTGTAGTTCTTTGGTCTGCTAACCAAGATTCTAAAGATTGGAAAAATCCTGAAGTAGAAAAAATTATTGCCAACACTATTTCAAATATAGAAAATGGAGATATAATATTGTTTCACGATTATGTATATTATGATGAAAGCCACACTGTAGAAGCTTTAAAAGTGATTATACCTGAGTTGATAAATAGAGGATATAAGTTTGTGACTCTATCCCAACTACTAAATATATCTACTGAATAAACCATAAAGATAGATCTCTTAGGGATCTATCTTTATGGTTTAAGATAACTATTTTAAATTTAATACATAATATATATTAGACCAAATAAAAAGTTTAATAATTTTTAATGGAGATTTTTTGCAATGTATGTGGAGATGGAAAATTAGTAATATTATTTTGGGGTTGTGAAGGTTGGAATAGATGCTAAAATCCGGATTTTCCCGGATTTTAGTTATTTAAAGCCTTATATAATTTTTCAATTGCCCTCTTTTCAATTCTAGATACATAAGATCTAGATATGCCTAGCATATTAGCTATTTCCCTCTGGGTTTTACATACACCATCTATTAATCCATATCTTAATTCTATTATAATCTTTTCCCTATCTTTTAAAACTTTATTTACAGATTTATATAACTTTTTTTTCATAAATTTTAAATGAACTTCGTCTATTACATTATCCACATCTGTCCCTAATATATCTAATAAAGATATCTCATTTCCTTCTTTATCAACTCCTATGGGCTCTTGAAGGGATACTTCTGATTTAGATTTTTTATTTGATCTTATAGTCATGAGAATTTCATTCTCAATACAACGGGCCGCATAAGTAGCTAATCTTGTACCCTTCTCCATATCAAAAGTTGATATGGCTTTTATTAGTCCTATTGTACCTATAGAAATTAAATCATCTATATCCTTTCCAATATTATGGTATTTTTTTACTATATGAGCTACCAATCTCAAATTCCTTTCAATTAATATATTACGAGCTTTCTCATCCCCTTCTGAATATAATTTCAGGTAATATTCTTCCTCTTCCTTAGTAAGTGGTTTTGGAAAAGAATTAGTATTAGCTACATAACCTGAAAATAACAAAAAAGATTTTGTACAATTTATCCATGAAAATAAAAGATGAGCAAACATAAAGCACCTCCACTTTCCCCATATTAAAGTATATGAGTTACAAATAGTGAAGGTGCCAGTCCTATCTGTTAATCTGATGAATTCTTTTTGCTATATCCTCAAATATAGGCACTGCTGCACCTGAACCAGAAAAACCTCCTTCCACAAATACTGTAATTACATAATTAGGATTTTATGAAAAAAGAGCCTTGTTAGGGTTCTTATTTAATATTAATATTTTATGATACTTTGTTTTGATTTATTTCGTCTTCATATTACACGTATTTTAGATTTAAATTTCTTGCTGATATATCATGCTGCCAAAAAAGAAGATATTGAAACCCTTAAGAGATATATCTATGTTTTAGAAGTTCTGCATGGTGAAAAAGTAGATTCTAAATACAACAAATTAGTCAAGTTACTCAAATCTAGAGAGGATTAAATATATACCATAACGTTTGTGTGTATATTTACCTATCAGATTATCTATTTTATTTATAAGCTCTGTCTTTTCAGCATCATTTAATTGCTCTTCACCTGTGATATAAATGATCCCTTTGTTGCTTAGTGTTGTATCGATAGATGTATTTTTGACATTTTGCTCCTGGTGATTTTTAGGGGCATTCTCCTTTTTATCTCCTATTTCCATCTCCTGCACCTCCTATTATTTTACTAAATGTAAATCCATTTTCATTAGGTATTTGCTTAATGTAAAAGTCAACAATTGTTTTGACATTTTGTAAAAAGATATTTTAAAATTTATTTTTTTGATATAATATAATTAATTTACATATTGTGAAAGGTGGTAATCATGAATAACGAATTAGGAAAAAAAATCAAACTTTTAAGAAAAGAAAAAGAATTGTCCCAATTAGAACTTGCTAAAATATTAAATATAAGCAATTCAACCCTTTCTCAATATGAAGCTGGTAATAGAGTCCCAGGAGACGATATAAAAAAGAAAATAGCAGACTACTTCAATGTATCAGTTGACTTCCTTCTAGGAAGAACTGAAGAAAGAAATCCATATACCAACGATAAAGATTTAGATAAAGTAGATAAATTTCTTCTTGAATTAAAAGAAGAGATGGAAAAAGAGGAACTAGAATTTGACGAAACCTCTCCACAGGAATTGATTGAGACTTATAAGTTATTATTAGAATTTAAGAAAAAGATGAAAAAAGAATAAAGGAGTTGAAATCATGAATAATGAAGAAAAGATATTAGATTTATTAAATCAAGTACAAAGCCAAATTAGTAGTTTAGAAAAAAAGGTAGATGATAATCATGTGGAAGTTTTAAATAAACTCCAGGAGATTAAAGAACAAATCCACGAATTAGATACTAAAAATGCTGCTAATCATATTGCTACAAATACTAAATTAGATAAAATATCAGATGATCTAGACTTCCTTACCCATAAAGAATTCCAAACTGAAAAAGAAATATTTAATCTAAAGAAAAAAATTGTTAAATAAATTATGCTACTATACAGGAAAAGAGGCAACTAACTTATCGGTCAATTGCCTTTTTTGTTATCAATTATATGTTTTATTGCTTCTTTCATTTTTTCCTCTGTAAAATTTATTAATATTTCTAAGATTAATTTTTTTATGTAGTCTATATCCTCCACCACCACCAGGACCCCCTTTGTAATGTATTCAGTGGCGAACGTTTGTTTTTATATATTATATCAAACATGTGTTCTTTGTGTAATATATACTTTTATTAGCTCATCTAATATTAATGTTTTATAAATAAATTAAATAGAAAGGAGGACATTAGTAACATGAATAATAAATTTGGTGGAGTCTGGACTATAATTAAATTAGATGTTCTGAGAAAATATCTGGAAGCATATACAACTGCATTCAAAAAACTTAAATATGAATTAATTTATTTGGATGCATTTGCTGGGACTGGAGAATTTGATACAAGGGTTGGAGTAATAGAAGGTTCTACTAAAATAGCATTGGATTTACCACGTTTTAATCAATATATTTTTATAGAACAAGATTTAAATAAATATCTAGCATTAAATCAATTAAAAAAAGATTATCCACATAAAAAAATAAGTATAGTAAATGGAGATTGCAATGACGAGATAATACATATAGTAAATAATTATAATTGGAAATACACTAGAGCATTAGCTTTTTTAGATCCCTATAACATGGAATTATCGTTTAATACCCTTGAAATTCTTGCAAAAACTGGTGCCTTTGATGTATGGTACCTATTCCCACTAAATTCTGCAACTCGTTCCTTAAGAAATGATGGAGACATAGATGAACCCACAGAAGAAAGGTTAAACAGACTTTTTGGAGATAATGATTGGAAAGAAAAGTTATATTATGAGAATCCTCAAATGAACTTTTTAAACAATGAAAATAATTTAATACGAAAAGATCAAAAAGATATTTGTTGCTATTTTAAAAATAAAATGGAAACAGTATTTCCTTCTGTCTCTTGTCCAATATGCTTAAAAAACTCCAATAAAGCTCCCTTATTTTTGCTATATTTTGCAGTATCGAATAAAGACAATAAAGCACAAAGACTTGCAAATAATATTGCAAATCATATAATAAACAAAAAGCAAACATTTGTTTGTGGAACCCCACAAAAAATGATATAATATATCTGTAGAGATATATTGGAGGATGAATAATATGGAATACATTGAAAGAAAATCATTGTTGTATAAAACAGGTGTTGAATATGGAGATTTCACACTTAATCACGTTCAAGGCTGCTCTCATGGCTGTCTTTACCCTTGTTATGCTTATATGATGGCGAGAAGATTTGGAAGAGTTAAAAATATTAATGAATGGATGGACCCTAAATTAGTGTCCAATGCAATTGAACTATTAGAAAAAGAGATTCCTAAGTTTAAGGATAAGATTACATCTGTCCATTTATGCTTTACAACTGCCCCTTTTATGTATGGTTATCAGGAGATATGTGATAAAAGCATAGAGATAATAAACTTATTAAATTCCAATGACATTCCTTGTACTGCATTAACCAAAGGTATTTTACCTAAGTCATTAGATACTACTAGTAAAATTAATAGTCATGGCATTACTCTTATATCATTAGATGAAAATTATAGAAAAAAATTTGAACCGAACTCAGCTCCATATACCGAAAGAATAAATAGCCTTAAATACTTACATAACAAAGGATACAAAACTTGGGTAAGCATAGAGCCATATCCTACACCTAATATTATTGAACAAGATTTTAGTAAAATATTAGAACAAATATCTTTTGTAGACAAAATAATATTTGGTAGATTAAATTACTATAAAAAAGTTAGGGAATATAAGGAATACCAAGAGTTTTATAATAATTTATCAGATATTGTAGTTGATTACTGCATTAAAAATAGCAAAGAATATCATATTAAAAATGGGACTTATAAAGAAATAGCTACTGCCAAGTAGCTTTTCTTTTTGCCCTTTTTGCAATATAATAAAAATATAACTACCAATGAGGTGATCCAATGAAAATAGCAATTTATTCTAGAAAAAGTAAATTCACTGGTATAGGTAAACATCCTGGAATAATAAAAGGTAGTGATTGGGTGAGGGTGCAAATATGGTGGTAATTGTGGTAGTTTTATGAGACCAAAAATGGGACGTGTAAATAAGGATGGAGTCCAGACTTTTTATTATATATGCGAATTGAAAGAAAAAAGCAAAAGAGAAAAATGTAATATAAAAAACATAAAGGGTAATGATCTGGACCAGCTTGTTATAGATGAACTAAAAAAACTATCCTATGAAGGCTCTACCTTGTCCAGAAAGATAGAAAAGGATAGAGTTAGTATAAACCTAGTACCCAAAGTAGTTTAAAGGCTGAAATAGACGAAATAAAGGCTAGTATAGATAATAATGACAAAGCTATAGCTAATTTAGTAAATTCTTTGTCAGAGGGTCAAGATCCCAGGTAATATTCTTCCTCTTCCTTAGTAAGTGGTTTTGGAAAAGAGTTAGTATTAGCTACATAACCTGAAAATAACAAAAAAGATTTTGTACAATTTATCCATGAAAATAAAAGATGCGCAAACATAACGCACCTCCACTTTCCCCATATTAAAGTATATGAGTTACAAATAGTGAAGGTGCCAGTCCTATCTGTTAATCTGGTGAATTCTTTTTGCTATATCCTCAAATATAGGCACTGCTGCACCTGAACCAGAAAAACCTCTTTCCACAAATACTGTAATTACATAATTGGGATTTTTTGCAGGATAAAATCCTGAAAACCAGCCGTGTATAGTTTCTTTCCCTTTAAATACAGCCTGAGCAGAGCCTGTTTTTCCTCCTGCTCCCCCAACAAAATCTAAATCCATGTTTTTTGCTGTACCTTCTAATACTACCTCTATCATAAAATCCTGTACAATTTCTGCTATATCTTGGGATATTATCCTCTCATCATCATTTCTTTTAAACTCCTTTATCATATATCCATCCTTTGTTGTTATACCATCAACTATAGTCATATCCTTTCTTATTCCTTTATTTGCTATTATCAACATCATATTTGTTATTTGAAGAGGTGTAATTTCAATGCTACCTTGCCCTATGGAAATATTACCTATTGCTGGCCCTTTAAGCTCTTTTCCTTTAGGTAAATTTCCTTTTACTTCTTCCACAAGGCCTATATTTATCCTTTCTCCCATTCCTAATCTCTCTGCCATATGGATAATACTTTCGCTTCCAATTTCCTGTCCTAACTGGATAAAAGTTGAATTACAAGATTTTGAAAAAGCATCTTTTAATCCAATATATCCATGTCCCCTTCCTTCATTACATTTTATTGTTACATTGTTTATTTGCTCGTAACCATTACAATAAAAGGTTTTGTTTAAATAAGAAGTATCCTTTTCTAAGGCAGCTAACAACACTACAGTTTTAAAAAGAGAACCTGGGGGATTGGCTACTTGAATAGCCTTGTTATATAAAGCCATGTCCTCTCTTTTTAAATATTCATCAATTTCATATTGGCTAAAATTAGGTCTACTAGCCATAGCCCTAATTTCTCCAGATTCTACATGGGCTACAATTACTGCACCTTGGATACCTTTTTCATCCAAAACTTCTTCTACAATCTTTTGAATGTGATAATCTACTGTCAACTTAACAGCTTTTGGATCCATTATATTTTTATCTTGTGATACCATATATTCTCCATTAAGGGTCTTGTTTTTCCCTCTATCTACTTCTAAATAAAGAAAATGTTTTTCACCATCTTTTAAAATTTCATCATATACCTTTTCAATACCTGCTTCTCCTCTATTCTCTGCTTTGTTTATATAGCCAATTACATGAGTTAATATATTATTTTTCCCATATCTAACAATTCTATTAGCAATAAACATTATGCTTCTATCTGGACTTTCTATTTCCCAATTTAAGGGAATAGCTACTATAGAATTTTTATCTTTAATATACTCTTTTAATTGTTTTTCATCAAATTCAGAGTTTTCTATAATAAAATTCATCAACTCCTTATCTTCTAATAGATTATCTTTATAAACAAAAGCAGTAGGGATTATCTCCCTGTTGGTAAGGGGAATTAGATTTCTATCATATATAATTCCTCTATCGGGGTATAGGCTAATCTCTTCTCCTCTTTGTTTCAATACTTGAGCTTTTAATTCACTATGTTGACTAATTTGAATATAATATAATCTTAAAATCAATATAAAAAACAATATTGAACTTATAAATAGCATTTTTAAAATTCTATTGCAAACTATATTCTTTCTATGTCTACTCATAAAAAAATACCTCCCTGTCTATCTAGTTATAGTATTACCTAATTACAGGGAAGTATAATTCTATTTATCCAATATGGAATTTATTTTAGTTACAATTATATCTATAGCAACTTTATTGTAGCCCCCTTCAGGTATGATTATATCAGCATATTTTTTACTTGGCTCAACAAATTGTAAATGTGCAGGCCTTACGGTGGTCATATATTGATTAATTACTGAATCCAAAGTCCTACCTCTTTCCTTTATATCTCTCTCTATTCTTCTAATAACTCTTACATCAGAATCTGTATCAACAAATATTTTTATATCACATAAATTGCGAATTTGCTCATCAGCTAATATAAGTATCCCTTCTAGTATTATTATTTCTTTAGGATATACAGTTATAGTTTCCTTCTTTCTAGTATGTTGTTCAAAATCGTATATGGGCTTTTCAATAGGTTTATTATTTATAAGATCCACAAGATGTTGAATTAACAAATTATTGTCAAAAGCAAAAGGATGATCGTAATTGGTCTTTACCCTTTCCTCAAAAGATAAGTGACTCTGATCTTTATAATAAGAATCTTGTTCTATAATAGCTACATTTTTTTTATGGATAGATTTTAAAATCTCTCTTGATACAGTTGACTTACCTGAGCCAGTTCCACCTGTAATACCAATTAACAATGGCTTATCCATAGATATCATCCTCTCTACTCTTTCTAATAATATCCCATTTGTTAACTTTACTATCCATCTTTATCTTTATAATTTGCTGAGGATGAGGTGCCACATCTATTTCATTTCCTTCCTCATCCCACATCTTATAGATTTTTTGGGTAAAGTGTTTTTTCCCTGGTCCAAATACTTCAACTTCATCACCAACAAACATCCTATTTCTTTGTTCCACAGTGGCTAATTTAGTGTCTTCATCATACTCTAATACTAAGCCAAGGAAATCATAACTTCTAATATAAGAACTAGATGTATATACTTGATCTTCTTCTGTAGGCTTACCAAAATAAAAACCTGTTGTAAAATCCCTATGACTAGCCTTTTTAATCTCTTTAATCCAGTCCTCATCAAAAGAATAGTTTTCAGGATCTTTAAAAAACTCATCTATAGCCATCCTATAGGATCTTACCACTGTAGCTACATAATAGGAACTTTTTACCCTTCCTTCAATTTTAAAGGATTTGATTCCTGCCTTCACCAATTGGGGTATATATTGAATCATACAAAGGTCCTTTGAATTAAATATAAAAGTCCCCTTATCCCCTTCAACAATTGGGAAATATTCTCCTGGTCTTTTTTCTTCCATTAAATAGTATTTCCACCTACAAGGATGAGCACAATCCCCTCTATTAGCATCTCTTCCAACCATGTAGTTACTTAGCAAGCAACGACCAGAATATGATATACACATAGCTCCATGGACAAAAGTTTCAATCTCTAAATCCTTAGGTGCTCTTTTTATTATTTCTTCTATTTCTTTAAGAGATAATTCCCTAGCAAGTACAATCCTTCTAATGCCTAAATTATACCAAAACATTATAGTTTCATAATTTGTAACACTAGCTTGTGTACTTAAATGTATGGGAAGTTGAGGAACAGTCCTGTTTATCACGGAAAATATCCCTGGATCTGATACTATAACTCCATCAACTCCCATGTTATATAATTTTTCTGAATATTCTTCCAATCCTATTAAATCATCGTTATGAGGAATTATATTCATAGTTACATATACTTTTTTTCCTCTTTCATGGGCAAACTTTATGCCTTCTTCAATTTCGTCATTGGTAAAATTTTTAGAAGCTTTTCTAAGACCAAATTGCTCTCCTCCTAAATACACTGCATCAGCACCATAGATTATAGCCATTTTCAATTTTTCTAGATCTCCAGCTGGTGCCAATAATTCTGGCTTCTGCAAAGTACTTCACTCCTCTCTATAAGTTAATGCTACTCCATCCCCAATGGGTATAATACAAGATGTGTACCCTTTTAAGTGGTTTATATGTTTTAAATAAGCTCTTAGACGTTTTACTATGGTCTTTTTCCTCCTTACAACTAATTCATCAGAAGCTACCATACCTTTAAATAATACATTATCAGATACTATTAACCCACCTAATTGGATGAGATCCATACAATAATCAAAAAAATATAAATATTGACCTTTAGCAGCATCTAAAAAAATAAAATCATATTTATTTTCTAGCTTTGGCAGTATATCCTCAGCATCACCATGAAGTATTTTTATATTATTTTTATACATGGTATTTTCTATATTTCTATTAGCCAGTTTTATCATATCTCCTCTTCGCTCTATAGTAGTAATAAGACAATCATCTCCTGCAGCTTCAGCCATGATTAAAGCAGAATAACCTATAGCAGTACCTATTTCCAATATTCTTTTAGGTTTATGGATTTTAATTAGAACTTTTAATAACTGTGCCACTTCCTTCTCTACTATGGGGATATGATATTCTGCTGCATAACATTCTAATTCCTGTAAATATGGTTTACTCTCAGGTAATATAGTTCGTATATAATCTTCAATATATTCTTCGTTTATATGATTCAATCTATATTCAGCCTCCTTGGCATAAATAATACGTGGTTCTACCACGTATTATTTATATTATAAGCTATAATTCAAAACTTATTTATTAGGATTTGCTTTCAAATGTTCATCATAAGTTTTAGAAAAAATATGGCCTCCAGTTCCATCTTCCTTTGTACGGAAATATAGAT
Source organism: Tissierellia bacterium (assembly GCA_012728075.1). Classification (GTDB taxonomy): domain Bacteria; phylum Bacillota; class Clostridia; order Tissierellales; family Tepidimicrobiaceae; genus Keratinibaculum. The sequence continues at coordinate 76,606 of JAAYFV010000080.1, read as the reverse complement.
AATCTACATCTGCTGGATTTACCGCTGCAATTAATGATTTTTCTCCAGGTGAAGCTATAGGAGCTGGAGGTAAGCCTTCGTGTATATAAGTATTATATTTTGAATCTATTTTTACATCTTGCTTAGACAATATCTCTTTTCTTTCTCCTAGTGCATATTGAACTGTTGCACAGGATTGCAATAGCATTCCCTTTTTTAATCGATTATGGAATACTGCTGAAATAAGTTCTCTTTCTTCATCTAACTTACTTTCCCTTTCTATAATAGAAGCCAAAGTAACCACTTCATTGACAGTAAAATTATATTTGTCCATATGGGGTTTTACTTTTTTTTCAAATACATCTTCAAATTTTGAAAGCATCTTATCTATTACTTCTTCTTCTTCTGCATTTATATATATTTCATAAGTAGAAGGAAATAAAAAGCCTTCTAAACCTTGTCCTTCCTCTAATTCCCTTAAAAAATAGTATTTATCTTCAAAATATTTTTTATCTGAGGTTAATTTTAAGAAACGTTCTCTATTTACAATTCCTTCTTCTGCTAACTTATCTGCCATTTGGCGTATTTCATAACCTTCAGGAATAGTAAACCTGGTTACCTTTTCATTGTTTCCCCCTTTAGATAGCTCTTGAATTATTTCATAGACATCCATATGGGTACTTAATGTATAATTACCTGCTTTCAGTTCTTCAGCTGCTTTAGTATTTCTTACGGCAATCTTGAATATGATTTCACTTCTAATTAATCCTTTTTCTTTCAATATACGGGCTATTTTATTTGGACTACTACCAATAGGTATCTCCACATCTATCTTCTCTGGGTTCTTAGTATCTACTGCCATAAACCCTCTATTATAGTACGATTTTCCCACTATTAGCAACCCAATTATTATGATTAATAAAATTAATATTTTATTAATGTTACTTTTCTTTTTAGCATTAGTAGTACCTGACACAGTGATCCCACCTCTAATAGATATTTATCTACTCTATTATACATTTTTTACAGTATTATTACAAGAAATAGTATATTTATGGATTGTTTTTAATAGGTGGATATAATCTATTCCTCATCAAAGCTTATAGCTTCTCCAATAATATTGTTTATATCCTGAACCAGTTGTCCAAATCTTTGCTCTGCTATAAAATAGCTCTTTATAGTTGGATTAAGCATCAATACATCTTCCATTTTCCCTAACTTCTCTAATTCTTGCTCATCTACTTCTTTCCCAGAAAGTTGATTCATCTGTAATTCAAATATCTTATTCTCAAAATCCTCAACCATTTTCTTGTTTTTTTCATCGGAATAAAGTGTTTCCCTCATCTCTTTATAGTGTTTATATTCTTCCGAATCCATTATCGCTTTTGCCAACTTATGTGCATAATCATAAACATTAGCCATACTATACCCTCCTAGTTAATTATTGTAGACATTTTTTATTATACTATATTAATTTAACATTATATCATTAATCTATAACCTTGAACAGTTAAAAGAAGTATAAAAATAATCCTAGCTTGTTTTTACAAGCTAGGATTATTTTTATACTTCCATAATAATAGGTAATATCATAGGGTTCCTCTTAATCTTTTCATATAGGAAGCTTCGTAAAGCGTCTCGTATATTGGATTTTAAAGTTGCCCAATCGGTTATATGGCGTTTTTCACATTCCGTTAAAACATCCCTTACTACTTTTCTTGCTTCCTCCATTAAATCTTCTGATTCTCTTACATATACAAATCCCCTTGATATAATATCAGGGCCTGCAATTACCTTTCCATCTTGCTTACTCATAGTAACTACCACTACTATCAATCCATCTTCTGAAAGATGTTTCCTGTCCCTTAGAACGATATTTCCCACATCACCTACTCCTAGACCATCTACTAAAATATTACCTGCTTGAACTGGTTGCCCCATATTAGCAGTTTTCTTGGTAAATTCGATTACAGAACCATTTTTAGCTAAAAAAATATTTTCCTTTGGCATTCCTAGTTCTTCTGCTAATTCTCCATGCCTTTTAAGATGTCTATATTCTCCGTGAACAGGGATAAAATATTTAGGTTTTAAAAGAGTATGGATTAACTTTAGTTCTTCTTCACAAGCGTGACCTGACACATGAACATCTGCTAAAGATTCATATATAACCTTTGTTCCTATTTCCATCAACTTGTTAATAACTCCTGTAACAGTTTTTTCATTCCCTGGTATAGGACTTGCAGATATTACCACCAAATCCTCAGGTACCAATTCTATTTTCCTATGTTCTGAAAAAGCCATTCTAGTCAGTGCAGACATAGGTTCTCCTTGACTACCTGTAGTAAGAATCACTATTTGATTACTTTGATATTTACCCATATCATTAATATCTATTATTGTATCTTCTTTTACTCTTAAATATCCTAATTCTCTAGCCACATTGGTGGTATTTATCATGCTCCTGCCTGATAATACAACTTTCCTATCAAACATCTCTGCTGCATCTATTACTTGTTGTATTCTGTGAACATTAGAAGCAAATGTTGCAACGATTATCCTTTGAGGGGCTTTTAAAAATATATCATTAAAAGTGTCTCCTACAGTCCTTTCTGACATAGTATATCCAGGCCTTTCTACATTGGTACTATCTGCCAAAAGTACCAATACTCCTTTACTACCTATTTCTGCAAATTTATGAAGATCTATTAAATTACCATTAATTGGCGTATAGTCTATTTTAAAATCTCCAGTATGAAATACCATGCCAACAGGTGTATCTATAGCTAATGCTACACTATCAGGTATACTATGACTAGTTTTTATAAATTCTATTTTAAAACAACCTAATTTTATAACATCATCAGCCTTTACTTCATTTAACTCAACATTTTTTAATTGATGTTCCTTTAATTTGTTTTCTAGAAGACCTAAAGTCAACCTAGTGCCATAAATAGGAACATTTATTTTTTTTAAAATATAAGGCAATCCCCCAATGTGATCCTCATGACCATGGGTCAATACTATCCCTCTTATCTTCTCCTTGTTTTTGAATAAATAGGTAACATCTGGTATAACTACGTCAATTCCAAGCATTTCATCTTCTGGAAAACTCATTCCACAATCTACTAATATTATATCCTCTTTATACTCTATTACAGTTATATTTTTTCCCACTTCTCCTAATCCCCCTAGGGGAATAATTCTTAATTTATTTGGTTTTCTTGCCACTTCATCATCTCCTTTATATTATCTTCTCCATTTATTATTAAGATGTATTGTCTTTGGATTACTTTTTCACCTTTTAAAAAAATAAATCCCAAAATGGGATTTATTGTTGGCAATCGGCACAGTATCCAAAAAACTTCACATTATGATCTACTATCTTAAAACCGTTTTCATTTTCAATTTCGTTTTCTAAGTTTTCTAATAGATCTAATTTTACTTCCATCACCTTCCCACATTTCAAACATATCAAATGATGATGATGGTGGTTCTCCGAATCATAATTGAGTTCATATCTATTATAACCATCATCAAAATTTAATCTGTATATGATATTTAACTTTTCTAATAACTGTAATGTCCTATAAACTGTAGCTATACCAATCTCTGGATATTTTTTCTTTACTATATCATAAATTTCTTCAGGGCTTAAATGTTTATCCTGATTTTCAACAATTACATCTAAAATAGCCCTTCTTTGAGTAGTAAGCTTATACCCCTCCTCTTTAAATATTTGTTTAATATCATCCATATTTATATCCATACTTTCACCCGCTTATAATCCTATAATATAGGATACTAGTTATTGTATTATTTGTCAACCAGTGACATCTACTGAAGTTTATCTTTTTGTATTTCCTCATACACTTGGATTACTTCATTAAATTCTTCTTCATCGTCGATACCCACTAATACCAATTCCCCTTCATCATCATATTCTATACGCAATAGATAAGTTAAAGATTCTATATCATTTAATGGCAACAAAGCAGCATAATCTACATTATCTATACCAAAAGTAGATAAAACTTGAAATTCTACTTCATTGCCCATTTCATCTAATAGAACTATTATATCATCCACATTATCACCTCTTTAATTTCTATCTAGATAAGTCTGCAATATATAGGTTGCAGCTACTTTATCTATGACCTTTTTCCTATTTTCCCTACTAACATCACCTTTGATTAACATTCTTTCTGCTGATACTGTAGTAAGCCTTTCATCTTCTAGTACTACATCTATATCTATATTATTTTCTAGTGTAGTTGCAAATTTTAGTACCTTTTCTCCTTGAGGACCTACGGTGTTATTCATATTCTTAGGAAAACCTATTACTACTTTTACCACATTATATTTTTTAATAATCCTTTTAATTTCCTCAATATCATCTTTAATATTCTTCCGATTAATTGTCTTAAGCCCTTGAGCTGTAAGCATTAAAGGATCGCTTAATGCAACTCCTATAGTTTTATCACCTACATCTAATCCCATTATCCTTTCCATATCTTTCTCCCTTTATATCACTTTTATACAAAATTCTGGACAGCTTTTAGCGCAATAACCACAAAGTATACAATTCTCATTAGGAGTGGCTTTGCCATCTATTATTTGAATACCTTGTTGTTTACAAGTCCTAATACAATTCCCACAAGCTATACAATAATCAGCTACTATTAATTTCCTCTTTTTTTTCTTTAATTTCTCCTTTAACTCCCTTGGGATTTTCCCTGTTTCTATTAAATTAATATTACAATCTACCTCTTCTTTTGATTGCATACCAATAGCAAAAGAATGAATAAAGGGGATGTTTTTTACAAAGTTAAAAGATTCCTCTACTTGCCCAATTAAATGGCCTCCACCTAAAGGCTTCATGCCATATATTCCCTTACCCATATTATATGCTTTTTCAATTATATTTAACATATCTTGAATAGTACCATCCTGTATTCCAATGCCTGCTTTATTTACAATAGGATGAACCACATCTAGCTCATCATATTGGGTTACAGCATACACTCCTTCTACCCTGTGAGTTGAAATTCCTATTGCTCTGATTTTACCCATATCTTTCGCTTTTAAAAAGTATTCTATGGCATCATAATGTCCTCTTACAGTATGGATACTTTCCTGTTCATGGAGCAAAAATATATCAATGTAATCTGTGCCTAATTCCTTTAAAGCTAATTCCAAACTTTCCTTAGCCATATTTTTAGTATATGCATAACATTTAGTAGCAATAACAAAATCTTCTCGTTCTATCCCTTCCAAAGCATATCTTATATATTGATAATTATCATATATTTCAGCTGTATCAATAAAATTTATTCCTCTATCATAAGCATATTTTATAAGCTTTCCCCCTTCTTCTATTGGTAAATTTGCTTGAAAAGGTGTCATAGTCAAAGAACCAAAACAAAGATTTGAAACCTCAATACCTGTTTTGCCTAAACTTCTTCTTTCCAATTGTTCCACTTCCTATTTATAGATATTTCTCCATCTTCTAAAATAATAAATAGCATATATATAGTTATTAGACTCATAGCTAAAGCTGAAAGTATTATTCCAGAATCATTTAGCAGTAAACCAAATATGCTCCCAATTATACCACTTAAAATACCTCTTCCTATACCCTTTTCCATGATATATAATACCTTATCTTTAAATATGAAAGTAAGGATAACCTGGACTAAAATATCAATAAATATTACCTTAGTCCAAATGGTAACTTTAATCAGCTTTATATTCATTAATAGTTTTCTACTTATGATATTCTGAACAATCCCAATTCCTTTGTCTCCTATAATACCTATTGTCTTTCCTAGATGGGTTGGATTTGGGTTTAAAGCAATATCTATATAACCTAAAACCATTATTGCTAATCCAATGATAAAAACAAATAAGATCAAGTTTTTGATGCTTAATTTTTTCCCTTTGGCTATTAATATAAAATAGATAGTTGCGGATAAAATTGCCATAGTACCACCAACATTAGCACCTAATCTAGGATGGCCTACCATTATAACGGATATTAATAACAAAAATATGGATATATATTCATTATTATACCTATCCATTAATAACCCAGCCATTAAGGTTGAAATAGCTAAAAAAACCCCTACCATTTCGTTTCCCATACCAAAATATCTAGCCCCAATAATTGGATCGTGACTAAGAATTGAATAACGAGTAATATTTCCTTTTGTAATTAAATCCAATAAAAATATCATAAAATATCCTATAGATATATAGTATAGACTTTTTTTATTATTAAATCTACCAACAGCAAACCAAAATATCATAATAAATATTGACAAGCTAATAAAATACTTAATAAGATTGTCTATATCTAATAAAGAACTAAAAATAAATATCATGGGCATAGCATATAATAACAATATTAACCTCTTAAATACTATCCCTATTTTATTATTCATATCAATATTTAATATTAATGGGATTAATATTAAGAGCAGAGTAATTATTGTTATAATCCCATATGTTAGTAAAGTCTTAGATCTAGTTTTAGATGTAGTCTTTATACGATTGTTAATTGATTTTATATATTCTAACCCTTTTTCCTTTTCAATACTTTCAATTGGATTGCCTGTCATATTATCTCTAGATGTCTCTAAAAACTCCGCTATAGTAGGAGCAATATCCAAATTGGATATTATCCCTTTTCTATTAGTTGTAGATGAAATAAGAGTACCTTTTTCTATTCCTTTTCCCCATAATACTATAGGAGATAAATTACTATCATCTATCCGCTCTTCACCAGCATTAGGACTAATAAGCATAACTAGAGACCTTTCATCATCAATGCTAGATACCATATCCCCAATAAAATCATCCATATCTTTTAATATTAAATCTCTTTTTTTATAAAAAACATCTGTAGACAAAAAATCGCTATAACTATTAAGTCTATTTAAATCCCCTGTATCTATTACTAATAAAGATGTTTTTTGTTCAATAGATGCTAATTCCAGTAGAATTTTATCATAGTTAGTTTTTATACCATATGGGTAATCTATATCTTCTAACAAGATATTGTCAACATTGCCATAATCAATGAGACCTTTAGAGTCCATTGCTATCAATGCACCTGTTCTAATAACTTCCTCCTCTGTATCACTATTACCAAAAGCAGCAGTCTTTAAACCTACTTCATGAAGACTATCCCCTAATGCCCCTATATAAGGAGAATAGCGATTCTTTTCATTTTGATTATATAGTTTACCTAATTGAATATTGCCAATTGCATATTCTTTGTCTATAATACCTATGCGATTTTCATAAATCCTCTTGTATTCGTCATTTAAATTGTACAATTGACTACTTTCATTATTAGCATATGTTTTAGAAGAAGCATTGATAGTAGCAAAACTCTCTGCACCTTTATAACCACTAATACCTCTTGTGTTCATCAATCCAATACTTCCATGGTCTATAATTCTTTTTACATTAGGCATTTTTTCAATATCGGAAAGAGTAAGTCTATTTGCAACTATTACATACACCTTATTATCTATATTTTCATAACCCCTACCATAATTTGTTTGTCCAAATAAAACAATAATAAATATAATAAAAAATATTGTTATACATGCTCTATTTTTTTTCACCTATGTTTCTCCCCTAAATATCTTTTTTTCTCTCATTCTTTAAATAACAGCCTAATATCTCCTCTAATAATTCGTCCCGTTCAATTTTTCTAATCAAACTTCTGGCGTTATTGTGACTAGTTATATAAGTTGGATCTCCCGACAATATATAACCTATTATTTGATTTATAGGATTATATCCCTTCTCCTCTAGAGCATCAAATACTGTCAAAATAATCTCTTTTACTTCATTGTCTTTATCTTTTGGTGGTTCAAACTTCATAGTTTCATTAAATTTATTATTCACAAAAACACCCCCTATAATATATATACCATATCAATTGTATAATATACAGTATTAAAATAAATATTAGCCATTAAAATGGCTAATACCTATTTTAATTGTTCTCTAATTATGCTAGGGATCATATTCAATGCTTCTTCAACTTTATTGATATCCTTTCCTCCAGCCTGAGCCATATCTGGACGTCCACCACCACCACCGCCAGTAATCTTAGCTACTTCCCTTATAATATTACCAGCATGAACACCTTTATCAATTAAATCCTTAGTAACCATAGAAACAAAGGATACCTTATCGTTATAAGTGCTTGCTAAAATTACTATTCCAGAATCTATGCCATTTTTAATTTCATCACCTAAACTTCTCAAAGCTTCCATATCCATATTTTTCAACTTATAACTAATCAATCTTATACCATCAACTTCTATGCTTGTATTTATTATATCTTCTGCTATAGAAGAAGCCATTTTGCTTTTTAACGAATCTAGCTCTTTTTCCTTCTTTTTAAGCTCTTCTGTTAAGCTATATACTTTATCTATCAGATGGTTTTTATCGGTTTTTAAGATAGTACTAATATCCTCCAAATCCTTTTCCAACTGGTTTAAATATCTATAAACTTCATATCCGGTAATAGCCTCAATCCTTCTCACACCAGAAGCAATACTGGATTCGGAAATTATCTTAAACAATCCTATATTGCTAGTATTTTCTACATGGGTACCACCACAAAGTTCCTTAGTATAGTCTCCCATTTGTACAATTCTAACTTCATCTCCATATTTGTCTTCAAACAAACCCAATACTCCCATTTCTTGAGATTTTTTCAATGTTGTATTTATAGTCTGTACTTCTAGAGATTCTAAAATCCTTTCATTGACTATCCTCTCTATCTCCCATAACTCCTTTTTATTCACAGCTTCATAGTGGGTAAAATCAAATCTTAATCTATTAGGCAAAACAATAGATCCTGCTTGATTTACATGTTCTCCTAGTACATCCTTTAATGCTCTGTGTAAAAGATGTGTAGCTGAATGATTTCTCTTGATATTCTCTCTACGTTTCTCATCTACAACTCCATACACTTCATCACCTACACTGGCGGTACCTTCTTCCATATTAATAAAATGAGCAATTACTTTATCACTAATATACTTAGTATCCCACACCTTAGCAACAAAATTATTTCCTCTTATATATCCTGTATCTCCAACTTGCCCTCCACTTTCAGCATAAAAAGGAGTTTCTTTCAATATAACAATTCCTTCTTTTCCTTCCTCTAAATTTTGTATGGCCTTGCCTTCTTCAAACAATCCTAGAATTTCAGTTTTTAGTTTCAAAACTTCATATCCTTTAAATTTACAATCGTATCCATTAAACAGTTCTATAGATTGACCCTTTTTCCAACCTGAATCAGCAAAGGATTCTCTTGCTTTTCTGGCTCTACTCCTCTGTTCCTCCATTTGTTGGTTAAATCCTTCTTCATCTACATAAAATCCTCTTTCTTCCAAAATTTCTCTAGTCAAATCTAGAGGAAATCCATAGGTATCATACAATATAAAAGCCTTTTCTCCCTTTAAACATTTTTCTTCCTTTTTAATGAGTTCATCAATATACTGTTCCAATATATTAAGACCTTGATGTATGGTTTCTTGAAACTTATCTTCTTCAGCTTGTATAACTTTTTTTATCTGTTCCTTTCTTTTTTCTAATTCAGGATATTCCACTTTCCATGAAGATATAACCCCATCTACAACATTCGTTAAAAAAGACCCTTCTATACCTAACAATTTTCCATGCCTTGCAGCTCTCCTTATTAAACGCCTTAGAACATATCCTCTTCCTTCGTTACTAGGCAATACCCCATCGGAGACTAAAAAGGTTATAGCTCTACTGTGATCGGTAATTACCCTAATGGAAGCATCTGTTTCTGAGTTTTCTCCATATGTTTTTCCCGATATTTCTTCCACAGATTTAAGTATATGTTGAATTTCTTCTACTTCAAATATATTTCTTGCACCTTCCATAACAGCAGTTATTCTTTCCAGACCCATCCCTGTATCTATATTTGGATGCTCCAATGGATGATAGTTCCCTTCTTCATCCTTATCAAATTGTGTAAAAACCAAGTTCCACACTTCTATAAATCTATCGCAATCACAACCTGGTTTACAATCTTTCTTGCCACATCCATATTCTTCTCCTCTGTCTACATAAATTTCAGAACAAGGTCCACAAGGTCCAACCTCTAATTCCCAGAAATTATCCTCTTTTCCTAGGCGAACTATTTTATTGTCTTTTAGTCCTATAATTTTATTCCATATTTCAAAGGCTTCATCATCTTCTACATAAATAGATGCCCATAAAGCTTCTTCTGGAATCTCCATGCGTTCTGTTAAAAATTCCCAAGCCCATTCTATAGCTTCCTCTTTAAAATAATCTCCAAAAGAAAAATTTCCTAACATCTCAAAAAAAGTAGCATGTCGATCAGTTTTTCCCACATTTTCAATATCAGCAGTTCTAATACATTTTTGACAAGTAACAACCCTTTTACTGGGAGGTATTTTTTCTCCAGTAAAATATGGTTTAAGTGGTGCCATACCTGCATTTACAAGTAGTAAACTATTATCGTTTTTAGGTACTAAGGAAAAGCTATCCATGATTAAATGCTCTTTTTCTTCAAAAAAATCTAAAAACTCTTTTCTTATTTCATGTAAGCCAATCTTTTTCATCTATTGTACACCTCTCTATAAATATTCCTATCTCTATAAAAAATTCGTCCCTCACTTAAGGGACGTTCTTTTACGTTGTTGTCTATATTTGGATTATAGTTTAAACTTATGAGTTTGTCAACAAAATAGGCTTATAAATTGTTATTTTATGTTATTTGGTTTTTTTATATTTTCTATAATGAAATCAAATAATATTTTCCATACAGCTATTACTGGAATGGAAAATATCATACCCATAACACCAAACATTCCTCCACCTATAATTAATGCTAAAAGAATAGCTATAGGGTGTATTCCTGTACTTTCTCCAATTATTTTTGGTGCTAGTACATTATTCTCTATCCATTGTATTCCAATAAACAAAATTCCCACCCATAAGGCCTTAATAGGACTATCTAACAAAGCAAAAAATACTGCTGGTAAAAAACCTAAAAAAGGTCCAAAATAAGGTATAATATCAGCTACACCAGTTATAATACCTATTATAATTGCAAAATCTACCTTTAACACCAATAACAAAATCGTCGTAGCTACTCCTACATATATGGCTAATAGTAGTCTTCCCCTTACAAACTGACTAAGAACCATATCTATTTCACAAAATAAAGCTTCAATTTTTTTCCGATATTTTTTAGGAATGGTTAAATAAAATCTGTTTTTAAAATATTCATCATCTTTTATGAAATAAAAGGTTAATATAGGTATTAATATTAAACTTATAATCTTTGAAAAAGTAGATACAATCCCTTCAATAAATTTACTAATACTAGTTATTATTACGTTTTGAATATTGTTTATATTATCTATAATTATTTCCTCAATTCCTTTAAAAAAAGGTGACATACTATCTATACTTACGTAGTATTTTACATATAGCTCATCTATAAAATAAGAAATACGCTGAAAATATATGGGTAGAAGAGTTAATAATCTTTTTATATCTTTTATAGTGTTGGGTATTATTAGAAAAGAAAATACAAATACTATTCCAAGAATAATCCCATATATAATAAGAACTCCCCATCCTCTTTTTATATTGTATTTCTCAAAATAGTTTATTATGGGATTTATTAAATATGCTAATATTATAGATATTATTATGGTATATATTATGTCCGATAAAATATCATACTTTGTTATCATAATATAAAAAAGGTATATAATAAATATACCAATTAATAGTGGTAATACCCTTTTTTTGCTAAAATTAATCTTTTTTCCACTATCCACATGTTTGTTACCTATTTGGATTAAATAATAGATAATAATAACTATAAGTATGGAAATTAAAAGCATTAAGATCTTCATTAAAAGTGATCCATGTGTCATCATACTACACCCTTTAATCAACTAAACAGGCAGCTTAAGCTGCCTATCTCCATATGGAATTTATACCATTCATTAATGTAGATGTGGCTTTTCTAGCATTCCTTGAAATTTTTCTTTTTTGTATAGGATTCATTCTAGCACCAAAAAACATGCCTACAGAGGCTCCTAATATACTACCTACTATTGCCCCGTTTTTAAAACCATTATTATTCATCTATATCCTCTCCTTTGTATTTGTATATATTATTTTCCCACTATATCCACAATAAATTCAATATTTTTTTTGTATTAATTGTTAATTTTGTTAATAATATTAGCTATATAATTTGGTATACAAATACAATCCTCTAATATAAGGATATTCTTAAAGAAAGGTATATAGTTTCTTCCTCTTAATATATCTTCAAATATTCCTTCTGTTATTATAAATCCTTCAATAGAACCATCAGTTTTATTTATTAGTATATCTTTTACATATCCAATACATTCTTCATCCTCAGTTCTTATCTCCTTTTCTAAAAAATTAAAATCCTCTACTAACCCACCCTCTAATACCTTATTTAAATCTTTTTCGTCCTTTAAATACAATATATGATCTTCTTTTAAAAACACTATTTCTTCAAGAGGAATTATAATTTTGTTTTTAATCAAATTATCATTTCTAACCACTAAATGGGTTATCCTTCTATAATCATCAGAATATACTACATCTAATATTTTCCCTATAGGTTCTTTTTTTTTCCCTCCAATAAATTTACAAGTTAATATTTGTTTATATCTAATCACAAATATGCCCCTCTTCTATTCTATTCTTATGTTATTATTGCTTTAAAAAAACAAATTTATTAAGTTAAATTTAACCAATTGTTAATTAAAGAGGGGAGAGTTTATTCAAATTAGTGTTCATGAGGATCTTCCGTAGGATCAAAATCTTCTAACCCTTCTATTTCTATATTATTCTTTTTCGCATAGTCAAGGAGAGCTGCCTTGATAGCTTGCTCAGCTAATACAGAACAGTGCATCTTTATAGGTGGTAATCCATCTAATGCTTCAGCAACAGCCTTATTTGTTACCTTCATAGCTTCTTCAATGGTTTTACCTTTAACCATTTCTGTCGCCATACTTGAAGATGCTATAGCAGAACCACATCCGAAAGTTTTAAATTTTACATCTACGATAACTCCATCTTCGATTTTTAAATACATCTTCATTATATCCCCACATTTGGGGTTCCCAACTTCTCCAATACCATCTGCATCTTCTATTTCTCCCACATTTCTAGGGTTTCTAAAATGTTCCATTACTTTTTCAGAATACATCTACTTCCCCTCCTTAACCTTTTCGTATAATGGTGACATAGCCCTTAATCTTGCAACTATATCCACTAACTTTTCTACTACATAATCTACTTCCTCTTCTGTATTAAAATCCCCTAAAGAAAGTCTTAAAGAACCATGAGCTATCTCGTGAGGTAGGCCTATAGCCAATAAGACATGGGAAGGATCTAATGTTCCTGATGTACATGCTGAACCACTAGATGCAGCAATACCTTCCATATCTAAACTAAGCAACAAGGATTCTCCTTCAATAAACTCAAAGCATACATTAACATTGCCTGGCAATCTATTAGTTGGATGGCCATTAAGCCTAACATGATCTATATTATCCAATATTCCTTTTATCAATCTTTCTCTTAAATAAATCAGCTTTTGGTTTTTTTCTTCTATATCTTTATAAGCCAATTCTATAGCTTTTCCCATACCTACGATTCCAGGAACATTTTCTGTACCTGCTCTACGGTTCCTCTCTTGACCTCCCCCAGATATAAGGGGATCAATTTTTACTCCTTGTCTAATGTACAGTGCTCCTATTCCCTTAGGCCCATAAAATTTATGAGCTGCCATAGATAGCATATCTATATTTAACTTATTTACGTCTATTTTTATATGTCCTACAGCTTGGACAGCATCGGTATGAAAATATATTCCCTTTTCTTTCGCTATTTGTCCTATTTCTTCAACAGGTTGAATAGTACCAATTTCATTATTAGCATACATAATTGATATAAGTATAGTTTCATCATTAATAGAATCTTTTAACTGTTCCAAATCTACTACTCCATACTCATCCACATCTAAATAAGTTACTTTAAAACCTTGTTTTTCTAAATACTCACAGGTATGAAGTATCCCATGATGCTCTATTTTTGATGTAATTATATGATTTCCCTTTTCTTTATTAGCATAGGCTATTCCTTTGATAGCCCAATTGTCTGCTTCTGAACCCCCTGCAGTAAAAAATATTTCCTTAGGCTTGGCACCAATAGCCTTAGCTATTTTTTCCCTGGATTCTTCTACTGCAACCTTAGATTGACTTCCAAGGGAATATACACTAGAAGGATTACCAAACTTCTCACTAAAATAAGGCAACATAGTTTCTAATACCTCTTTTTTTACTGGGGTTGTAGCAGAATTATCCATATATATAAGCTTATCCATGTATACTCCTCCTTAGATTTTATTTTTCCTTTTCATATATTCGTATTCGTCTAACATGTCTTGTAATGTAATAGAGTCTACAACTTCATCTATACTATCTCTAATTCTCATCCATACTAGCTTAGTAACACAATTTTCTTCATTTTCACAGTCATATTCTCCATCTATTACACAGTCAGCTGGAGCTAAGTTTCCTTCCAAAGTTCTAAGAATAGATCCTACAGTTATGTCCCTTGGTGACCTAGCTAACATGTATCCACCTTGAGCTCCTCTTACACTATTTAATAGTCCATTTTTTCTTAAGCTAGAAAATAACTGTTCCAAATAATTCTCCGATAGATTTTGTGCATCTGCTATATTTTTTAATGGTATGGGACCCTCTCCATAATGAATAGCAAGTTGATACATGGCTTTTAGCCCATATCTTCCCCTTGTTGACAGCTTCATTTTATCACCTCTTTTAATCCCAACCAATTACCTAGGTATTCTTTTATAAGTATATTATACCCTACTATTTTTGTCAACATTCAAAGGAATCAAAAATAAAAGGAGCTTAAGCTCCTTTCATTTTTATTAAATATCTTAAAATTGTGGTGGGAAAAAGTCAGGGAAAGGTTGATCATCAAATTCATCACAAAGATCCTCAGGGCTAAATTCAGTACATGGATCTGGTACAGGACAATATCCATAAGCTGGTATTAACAATTGTACAGTTCCTACAACTTTAGTTATAATAAATACCCCTACAGCAAAAGTTAATTTATTGTCAGTCTCAATAGGTTCGCCTAATATTTCAGAACTAGTTTCAGCTACTATTCTAAATTGAAATTCATCTCTAGCATCAGGCATAAACAATATAACATCCTTGTATATATCTGGCAAAAATCCTTTTATAATATTGCCTTCAGTACTTATTACCTCAAATGGAATTCTTAAAGTAAACTTTACTCGTCTAAAATTTGGTTGATTGGAAATATCCATAATTGTTAGTGTGTTAGGCACTATAAAACCTGGCTTAAACTTGATATTTTTAAAAGTCTTACCATCTAAATCCACCTCTATCTTTGAAAAACACTTTCTTTGTTGACATGAGGCAAAGACCTTGTCAGCTATAATACAAACATCTTCATATTCTTCTTGCTGTTCCTGCATAGTTTTACTTAAATCTGAATCCTTCATCCACTATCACCCCTCTATTTTAAATAAATAAATCTGCTTTTGCTTTCATATTATGTTATAGAAGTAATTTTTGTGTCAATTTTATTTTAAAGGAGGTAATTAAATTGGATAACATAATTATAAACTCAAAAAAAGAATTAATTCTGTTTTATTTAAGTTCTTTAAATAATATTCAGTATACTATATATGACTTTAATCATATTCTTTTATCTAACCAATCTTTATGCGAAGATAAAGTTTTAAATTTTACTGCAACAATAGATAATGATGATGTAATACATATCGTCCTTTTAATAGAAACAGGTGAATTAAACTATTATATTTTGAATGACCAACATTGGACTAAATCAGTAATAGCAAAATTCAATTTTAAATCCAATATATACAATAATCTATACTTGTTTGCTAAAAATAATAATATAAATTTATTCTATAGTTATGCTAATTTAATAAATGATAAACTTTGGACTATCCAACATATTATTGGAAATTTTAACTCATGGAAAAAATTCAATGTGATAAATTATATAGCTAATAAAAAAGATCACTTTTTACATTTAGATCAAGATTCTTTTGGCACTATACATTTGATATACAGCAGTAATAATAATAATAGATACCAAATTTATCATACTTTTTATAATTCATTTACTGAAAGATGGAATCAATACCCTTATAGATTATCAGATATCAATTTTAACAATATACTTCCTTACTTGTTTATTGATTCAAAAGACAATCTCCATGGATTATGGTTAGAAGGAAATATAGATAAAAATATTTTAAAATATGCTCAATTTCCCTTTAAGCCTAAAGGAAATTATAGTTGGAAACAAATAAATATACCACTGGTTTTTAATTGTACCCAAGTTCCCATTATGATTGAAGAAAATGGTAAATTGAAAATCATATACACAACTAAAGATAATATTAGTTTTTTATACTCAATGGATTATGGTAAATCATGGATTAAAGGTAATAGTGTTGATGTCAATGGAAGAAAATTAAAGTTAGCAAAGATTTCAAAAAATATTACTTCCTCAAAAAACAACAACATAAATAATGCTTATTTTTCTAATGGAGATAACTTAAATTTTTATTTTGTAGACACTTTACAATCTCTAAAGAATTATTCTAATTCATCAAATTGTACTAATGGATCTATGACACAACAAAAATTTAATAATCAAAATGAAAAAATTGATGTTGAAGAAATAAAAACTAGATTAAATGAAATCCATAGCTCTCAAGAAGCCATTGAAAAGAATATTGAAAAAATACTAGATATATTAAGTAAAAACAAACCTTCTTTGTTAAATAAGTTTAGATTATTTAATAAATAAATTATAGCAAAAGGACAAGGTAAAAACCTTGTCCTAAATATATTAAAGTCCTAATTTTACTTTAAGTTTTTCTAACATATCTTCTGTCATAGCATCCAAATCATATTTTGGATCCCAACCCCATTCTTCTCTAGCTGCAGAATCATCTAAAGAATTTGGCCAAGAATCAGCTATTGCTTGCCTTACTGGGTCTACATCATAATCTATTTCAAATTCAGGTATTCTTTTTTTAATAGATGCTGCAATTTCTTCAGGAGCAAAACTCATTGCAGTAATATTGAAAGCATTTCTATGGATTAATTTATCAGGATTTGCTTCTAATAATTGAACTACAGCATTTAAAGCATCAGGCATATACATCATATCCATCTTGGTTCCTTCAGCTATAAAACTAGTATATTTTTTGTTTTTCAATGCCTCATAGTAGATATGTACTGCATAGTCTGTAGTTCCACCACCAGGCAAAGTTTTATAGGATATAAGTCCTGGAAAACGTACGCCCCTAGTATCTACCCCATACTTAAGATAGTAATAATCACACAGTAATTCTCCTGCTACCTTAGTTACTCCATACATGGTAGTTGGCCTTTGTATAGTGTCTTGTGGTGTATTATCTTTAGGAGTTGAGGGACCAAAGACTGCTATAGAACTAGGAGTGAATACTAAACATTCTTCTTCTCTAGCTACTTCTAATATATTATATAAACCATTCATGTTGACATTCCAAGCTTGTTGAGGATTTTGTTCACCAACAGCAGATAATATAGCTGCAAGATTTATTATGGTATTTATCTTATGTTTTTTCACCACCTCAGCCAGCTTTTTACCATCAGTAATATCTAACACTTCAAAAACTCCAGATTCTATTAACTCTTCATGTCCTTCTTTTTTTCTTCTACTACTAGCTACTACATTGTCATTCCCGTATATCTCTCTAAGAAGCATAGTTAATTCAGAACCTATTTGTCCTAATGCACCAGTAACTAAAATCTTTCTCATAAAATACACCTCCATTAAATATTAAAAAACTGCATTGTCATAATTACACCATCTTTAATTATATCATACTTTTATCTTTTAAGTATAGAAAGCATTAATAAAAACATACTCCTATTCCACCAATGCCCAAATGGCAACCGATAACTGGACCTATTACATCAATAGTAATTTCAATATTGGGATGGATAGCTTTTATTTGAGTTTTTAGTTTTAAAGCTTCTTCTTCACACAGTACATGACATACACTTATAGCTTTAACATCTTCGGGAATTTTATTTATAATCTTGTTAATAGCTCTAGCTTTCTTGCGAGTATTCTCTAGTAATTTTAATTCTCCATCTTTTAGTTCTATAATTGGCTTTATATCTAATGCAGAACCAACTGTTGACTGAAACTTACTAAGTCTACCACCACGCCTTAAATATTCCAATGTTTCTACAGTGAAATACACATACATATTATTTTTTTTGTTTTCAAGATATGATACAATATATTGACTGTCCTCTCCTTCCTTTGCCATTTCTACTGCATCTTCTACTAAAAATCGTAGATTTGAAGCTGTTTGAGTTGAATCTACAATAGCAATTTTTTTATCCTCCAACATACTTTTAGCTAATATAGCATTACTATAAGTTCCACTTAATTTAGAAGATATAAAAATAGCTATTATTTCATCATAACCTTCGGAAAAAACCCTTTCAAACTCACTTAAAATATCTCCTGTGGAAGGTTGTGAAGTAGTGGGAAACAATTCAGTACTACTTAATTTATTAAAAAATTCATCAAAATCCCCAGGAAATCCCTCCTTTTCCGTTACACCATCAAATGTATAATTTAACGGAATAATAGATACATCGTTTTTTTCTGCATACTCCTTTGTAATATAACTGGTACTATCAGTTATAATTTTTATTTTACTCATATTGTTTTACCTCCTTCTAAGTAATAGTCCTGTTATACGAATTTGTATAACAGGACTATTATTTCATATTTTAAATTATTTTACAACTATATTATATATTTTTCCAGCTACAAATATTTCCTTTATTATATTTTTTCCTTCTATATGTCTCATTATACTTTCATTTTTCATAGCTTTCTCCCTAACAGCTTCTTGAGGATCCTCTATATTTACCATTATTTTGCCTCTAACTTTTCCATTGACTTGAACTGGTAATTCTATTAACTCCTCTTGGATTTTATTCTCATCGTATATAGGCCAAGTCTGTTCATGTAGCATTCCCCCTAAATTTACAATCTCCCAAAGTTCTTCAGTAATATGGGGTGCTACTGGATTTAATAATATCAAGAAGGTTCTTAAATCTTCCTTAGTTATTTGACCAATATCATTAAACTCATTTAATAAAGTCATTAAAGCAGCTATAGCAGTATTAAATTTTAAACTTTCATAGTCTTCAGTTACTTTCTTAATAGTCTTATGAATGCTGGTTTCTAGCTCATCAGAATATTTATCTCCTTCTACTACCATGTCTTGTAATCTCCACACTCTTTCTAAAAATCTCCTACATCCCTTTACTCCATTTTCAGACCAAGGTACACTCTTTTCAAAATCTCCAATAAACATCTCATAAGTTCTTAAAGTGTCAGCACCATATTCATTTACAATATCATCAGGATTGACCACATTACCTCTGGATTTTGACATCTTCTCATTATTTTCCCCAAGTATCATGCCATGGGCTGTTCTTTTTTTGTAAGGTTCCTTACAAGACACTATCCCTATATCATATAAGAACTTATGCCAAAATCTTGAATATAATAGATGTAAAGTAGTATGTTCCATACCGCCATTATACCAATCTACAGGCAACCAATAATCCAATTTTTCTTTACTAGCAAGCTCTTTATCATTGTGAGGATCTATATACCTTAAATAGTACCAAGAAGATCCAGCCCATTGTGGCATGGTATCTGTTTCTCGTTTAGCTTTTCTACCACATTTAGGACAAGTAGTTTCAACCCAATCAGTAATATTAGCTAATGGTGATTCTCCTGTATCCGTTGGCTCATAATTTTCAACTTCTGGTAACAATACAGGTAATTCTTCTTCTGGCACAGGTACCCAACCACATTCATCACAATAAACAAGAGGTATAGGTTCTCCCCAATATCTTTGACGGGAAAATATCCAATCTCTTAACTTATAATTGGTCTTTCTTACCCCAAGGCCTTTCACTTCTAACCAATTGCTTATTTTCTCTATAGCTTCCTTTACTTCTAAGCCATTGATAAGTTCTGAATTTATTAAAGTTCCTGATTCTGTATCAGTATAAGCTCCCTTCTCAATATTTCCTCCCTTTACCACTTCTACTATAGGAAGATTAAATTTCTTTGCAAATTCCCAGTCTCTATTATCATGAGCAGGCACTGCCATAATAGCACCTGTTCCATAGCTCATAAGTACATAATCAGATATCCATATAGGTATTTCTTTTTGATTTACTGGATTTATAGCCTTAAATCCTTTTATTTCCACTCCTGTTTTTTCTTTAGTAAGTTCTGTTCTTTCAAAATCAGATTTTTTACTTGCATAATCTTGATATTGTCTTATTTCATCTATATTTTCTATTTCTTTAGCATATTTTTCGATTAGCGGATGTTCTGCTGCAATTACCATATAAGTAGCCCCATAAAGAGAATCAGGTCTAGTAGTAAAAACCTTTAAAATATCATCTTTCCCAGATATTTTAAAACTCACTTCCATGCCTTCTGAACGACCTATCCAATTAATTTGCTGGTTTTTAATACTTTCTAAATAATCTACAGTTTCAAGATCATCAATAAGTCTATCTGCATACTCAGTAATTTTTAACATCCACTGATTCTTAGTCTTTCTTATTACCTCTTCACCACATCTTTCACAACATCCCCCTACTACCTCTTCATTAGCTAAACCTATTTTACAGGAAGGGCACCAATTAATAGGCATCTCACGTTTATAAGCCAATCCTTTTTCAAACATCTTAATAAATATCCATTGAGTCCACTTATAATAGTTAGAATCAGTAGTATTTATTTCTTTAGACCAATCGAAGGAAAATCCTATAGATTTTAGTTGTCGTTTAAACATTGCCACATTTTTTTTCGTAACTTCTCTTGGATGAATTTTATGTTTAATAGCAAAGTTTTCAGTAGGCAATCCAAAAGCATCCCAACCCATTGGAAACAACACATTATACCCTTGAAATCTTCTTTTTCTTGATACAATATCTAATGCAGTATAAGGTCTTGCATGACCAACATGTAATCCTTGTCCTGAAGGATATGGAAATTCAACTAAAGCATAAAATTTGGGTTTTCCCATATCTTTACTAGTTTCAAATACTTTTTTCTCTTCCCAAATATTTTGCCATTTTTTTTCAATTTCACTTGGTCTATATTCCCTCATCTTTTTACCTCCTCATTCTCATTTTAAAACAAAAAACCTTTCGTCAAAATAGAGACGAAAGGCATATTTCCGCGGTACCACTCTAAGTTGATAGTATTACACTATCCTCTTAAAACCTTAACGAGGTCAACGGTTAAAGCTACTAAAATTCACTTTAACAACTCAAGGACGAGTTCAGCTAAAATCAATACTGTTTTCCACCAACCAACAGTTCTCTGAAATTGATATAATAGCTTACTATTTCCTATCATTGATTATATACAATTTTAATAGTCATTATAGCAGATATATTTTTTAAAATCAAGACACTTTTGTCTAAATATTTAAAATTCAGCTGACTTAACTGTTCTTGGGAATGGTATAACATCTCTTATATTGCTCATCCCCGTTAAATACATAATTGCTCTCTCAAATCCTAGACCAAAGCCTGCATGTTTAGTTCCTCCATATTTTCTAAGCTCTAAATACCACCAGTAATCTTCCTCATCCATTCCCATTTCCTCTATTCTTCTTTCTAATACATCTAATCTTTCTTCCCTTTGACTACCACCTATTATTTCCCCTACTCCTGGTACCAATAAATCCATAGCAGCTACAGTTTTTGCATCATCATTTAATCTCATATAAAATGCTTTTATATCCTTTGGATAATCAGTAACAAATACTGGCCCTTTAAATATTTTTTCTGAAATATATCTTTCATGCTCTGTTTGAAGATCTATTCCCCACTTTACTGGATATTGGAAATCTTCTTTAGAGTCTTCTAATATCTTTATAGCATCTGTATAAGTAATATGCCCAAATTCAGAATTTACTATGTTATCTAGTCTATCAACTAAACCCTTATCTATGAAGGAATTAAAGAATTTCATCTCTTCTTTAGCATTATCCATCACATATTGAATAATATATTTCATCATATCTTCTGCCAATTTCATATTATCATTTAAGTCAGCAAAAGCAATCTCTGGCTCTACCATCCAAAACTCTGCTGAATGTCTTGGCGTATTAGAATTTTCTGCCCTAAAAGTAGGTCCAAAAGTATATACCTTCTTAAAAGCTAAAGCAAAAGCTTCTGCCTCTAATTGACCACTTACTGTTAAGTTAGTCTCTTTGCCAAAAAAATCTTTAGTAAAATCCACTTCACCATTTTCATTTAATGGTATATTGGTTAAATCCAAATCTGTTACAGCAAACATCTCGCCAGCACCTTCTGCATCGCTACCTGTAATTATTGGAGTGTGAACATATATAAAACCTCTATCTTGAAAAAACTTATGGATAGCATAAGCTGCTAAAGATCTTACTCTAAATACAGCATTAAAGGTATTGCTCCTAGGTCTAAGATGAGCAATAGTTCTTAAATATTCAAAGGAATGCCTTTTTTTCTGTAAAGGATAATCATTGTGAGAATATCCTTCCACTTTTATTTCCTTTGCATGGATTTCAAAAGGTTGTTTTGCTTTTGGAGTCTCTACTAATGTACCTTTAACAACTATGGCACTACTTATAGGTAATTTTTCTATTTCCTTGAAATTCTCTAAGTTTTCATCAAACACTATCTGTAAATTTGTAAAAAAGGTTCCATCATTTATTTCTATAAAACCAATTCTTTTTGATGATCTAGATGTTCTTATCCAGCCTTCTATTTCTACTTCTTTGTTCAGAAATTTTTCTGGATTTTCAAATATTTCTTTAATATCTAACCTCATACATATACTCCTTTCTTTTCTATATATTATATAACTAAAAAACCTTTCATCCTGACAGGGACGAAAGGTTCGCGGTACCACCCTAATTGCTAAATATAGCCACTTTAAACTAAATATAACGGTCGAATCCGTCTAAGCCTACTCTCCTATAAGATTTCGGTTAGAGACTCAAGGATGTTTTTCAATATAGGCTTCGTATCGAGGTCCCACTATTCCCGACTCCCTGGAACTACCTCCCATACCTACTCTTCCTATCATAGTCTATATGAACTTTATATTATTATAATTTGATTAATCTTCTTTGTCAAATAATTTAGATAAACGCTCTTTTATTATTTTTTCATAACCATTATTGGTTGGTCTATAATATTTATCATCTAAATATTCATCAGGCAAGTACTGCTGTTTTACATAAGCATTTTTATAATCATGGGGATATTTATACCCCTTACCATGACCGAAACTAGCTGCCCCTTTATAAGAGGCATCTTTTAAATGTCCTGGTACTTTTCCAATAGGTTTGTTCCTTATATCCTCCAATGCCTTATTAATACCTACATAAGAAGCATTACTCTTTGGTGCACAAGCTACGTAAACTGCTGCTTGAGCTAGTACAATCCTACCTTCAGGCATTCCAATTACATCTACTGCATTAAAAGCAGCTACTGCAACCATTAAAGCTTGAGGATCTGCATTGCCTACATCTTCAGAAGCACATATTATTATCCTTCTTGCTATAAATTTTGGATCCTCTCCAGCATTTATCATCTTAGCAAGCCAGTATAATGTAGCATCAGGATCTGATCCTCTCATGCTTTTTATAAATGCAGAGATAGTATCATAATGTTCATCGCCACTTTTATCATATTTAGCTGATTTAACCAATATACATTCTTTTATAGTATCCAAATCAATATTTATTATTCCCTCATTATCTTCTGGAGTAGAAAGAACAGCTATTTCCAGAGAATTTAACGCAATTCTTCCATCCCCATCAGATATGGCTATTAGATAATCAATAGCTTCATCACTAATATTAACTTTATATTTGCCTAATCCCCTATCCTCATCCTTTAAAGCATTTAATATTATATCATAAATATCTTTTTTCCCTAAAGGTTTTAAGGAAACAACCATCATCCTTGAAAGAAGGGCTTTGTTTACTTCAAAATAAGGGTTTTCAGTAGTTGCACCAATTAAAATAATTATTCCTCTTTCAACAAAAGGAAGTAAAGCATCCTGTTGTGCTTTATTGAATCTATGAATTTCATCAATAAATAAAATTGTTCTCTTGTTATAAAGTTTTAATCCTTCTTCAGCTCTATGGATTACTTCTCTTATATCTTTTACCCCTGATGTAACTGCAGATAATTTTTCAAAATTCATATTAGTAGAATTAGCTATAATCATGGCTAATGTAGTCTTTCCAGTACCTGGTGGACCATAAAATATCATAGATGTTATTCTATCTGCTTTTATAGCTCTATTTAAAAATTTTCCTTCTCCTAATATATGTTTTTGCCCAACAAACTCCTCTATAGTACTTGGTCTCATTCTATCAGCCAAAGGAGCATTTTTCTTTAATTGATTTTCCATATTTAAAGTAAATAAATCCACAAATATCACCTATATTTATAAAACTCAACTGTTACAACCCATGATATAACATATAATATATATAGTCAATAAATTAAAAATTAAGAAAAACAACAATCTTTCATTGTTCTACTATAAACTTTATATTATTCAAACTATTTCCTTTTTAACATATTCCGATGTCATAAGCCTTAGTATACCACCATAACTTAATTTAAAATGAACCTTATCTCCAACTCTATAATCTGTCTGGCTATCAGTACCATCTAATATAAGGTGATCACTGCTACCTCCTAGTATACTTAATCCCTCATCCAATGGGAAAATAGCATCAAGCTCTACATCTTGTTTTCCAATAGCGCATATAATCCTCTTTCTAATGCCTTTATCTACAAAAGTAGGGACCTTACCAAAAGCATCTCTACCTATTTCCCCTGTGGGTACTGAAGGCTTATGCTTTACTTCTATTATTTCAGCTGTTAACTTAAAAACATCATTATAAGTATCATCTATTCTATTACCATAAGCGGTTTCAACCCCTAATACTAAGGACTCTCCTAATCTTAAATTGTTTATACCTTCTATAGGTTTATTATCCATCAATAAATGTAAACTACTAGAATTCCCTCCTGATATAATTTCTAAATCTACATCAAATCTATTTTCTATATCCTTTGAAAGTTTAACTAACCTTCCTAAATTATCAGCATCAGGGATTACTCCTCCATAACAAGTTAAGTTTGTCCCTATACCTACTAATTTTACCCCATTCATTTTAATAATATGTTCTACTGCTTCATAGATTTCCTTTTCATTATAATAGCCTTCTCTTAGATCACCAAGATCCACCATTAATATTATATTATGGCTTCTCCCTTTTCTTAAAGCTTCTTTAGATAATGCTTTTATAGTTTCTAATTCTGAATTAAGAGATGTATCTGTATATTCTACTACCTTATCTGCCTCAGAAATCATGGGTAATCTTAAAAGTATCTTTGGAATATTAAAATCCTTTAATTTTATTATATTTTCTATCCTTGAGTCAGCAATATAAGCTACTCCACCATCTACATATGCTTTTGCAATCTTAGGATGACCACAAAAAACCTTTGTTACGCCAGCAACTGTAATTCCATATTTATTACATAAATTTACTATAGTTTTTACATTGTGGGTCAGTTTATTTAAATCTATTTCTACTTTAGGATATTTCATTATTCTCCTCCAATTCTTTTAAATCTCAATATATAAGGCTTATATTTATTCAATTTCTAGACTAAGTTTTAATAATTCTAAAGCTTCATGGGGATACTTCTTGCTCATAACTCCTAAAGAAGCCATTATATAACGACTATCTATTAGGATGTTCACCTCATTATTTGGAAGAAGTTCATGTCCTTTGTTACTCAATGGAATTTGTCTTAAAATATCTATTCTATTGGGTAATTGGGTTAAAGGACCACCAGTACCAATTATAGTTTTTACCATGGTTAAATCCTTTCCTTCAGCTACGGTCTTCTTGCCACCAGGTCCGTAAAGATATCTCAATCTTCCTGCATGTCTTTTTGTAGCTACTATAGCTCCATGTAAAGCTAATCTTTCCACAAAATATTTTTCTAATCTTTCTTCTGGTATAGGTTTATAGTTTTCTATTAGCTCATTTAATTCTTCCATAGATATATTTAGTTCCTTTGCTAAATCTTCTTTACCTACCATATCTACTATATTATGCATATTAACATATACACCTAAATCTCCTTCTACTGTTCTCTTTGCTAGAGGCTCAGGATTTATCAATATTCTGTTTATCTCATCACTTCCTGGAGTAACAGAATGAACATCAGTAGTTGCTCCTCCTACATCAATGGTCATCAAATCTCCTATATACTCATATAATAATTTAGAAGCCTCCATAACTGCTCCTGGAGTTGGCATTATAGGACCAGTTATCATATCTTTAAGCTTTTCCATTCCTGGCCCATGTATTATATGCTCTTCAAATACCTTCTGAATAATTTCTCTAGTGGGCTCTATATTTAATTCATCAATTTTAGGATAAACATTTTCTACAATGTATAGTTGAGATTTTTTATCACTAAATATCTCCTCTACTTCCTGTTGGTTTTCAATGTTTCCTGCATATATTACTGGTATATTCAATTCTAAACTAGCTATAAGTTCTGAATTATATAATGCTGTATCCCTCTCACCATAATCTACTCCACCAGCTATAAGGATAATATTGGGATTTATCTCTTTGATTTTTTTTAAATCAGATTTCCTTAGCTTACCTGCGGTTATATACTTAATATTGGCTCCTGCTCCCAAGGCCGCCTCTTTAGCAGCTTTTACCGTCATATCATATACAAGACCATGGACTGTCATCCTTAAGCCTCCAGCAGCGCTACTAGTGGCTAAAATTTCATCATATTCTATATTATTAGTTCCTAAATTTTTAGCTAACTGAAAAATAGCAGATTCAAGACCTATATTAACATCTCCTTCCTCTACAGTAGTGGGGGCTTGCCCTTGTCCTAAAAAGCTAGGACAAGGGTTAAGGTTAAAAGCATTTACTACTGTAGTAGTACTACCTATTTCAGCAATTAATATATCAATCTTCATTTTTCATCTCTCTTCTCTTTTTAACTAAAAATGTTGCTACTTGATCCCCATTAGAGCCTCTGCCAAATCCTGCATCCATACCATTTTCTATTGCCAATTCATTGGATACCTGAGTGCCCCCTGCTGTAAGGATAATATTATCTCTTATTCCCTTTTCTATACATAGTTCATGCAATTTTTTCATATTCTTATAGTGAATATCGTCGTGACTTATTATTGTGGAGGCTAAAATTGCATCTGCATCTATCTCAATAGCTGCATCTACTAATTTTTCCACAGGAACGGAGGTTCCTAGATAATGACATTCTATTCCATATTTTTCAATTCCACCATGTTTTATATCAATAATTTCTCTTAATCCAACAGAATGTTCATCTTCTCCTACTGTAGCAGCTACTACTTTCATAGGATTTTTCTTGATTTCTTCTCTGATTTCATCTTCTGTTAACACTTCTGGCTTAGGTGGAATAACTAATTCATCTAAATCTATAGTAAAGTTAACTCTACCCTTTAACTCAATTCTAGTTCCTTCTGCTAACTGCATTATCTCTTTATGAATTACCTCTACATCTTCTAATCCCAGTTTTTTACCTATTTCTAAAGCAGCAAACTCTGCTACTCTTTCTTCTACTGGTAAAAACATTGTTATTAGTATTATGCCATCTCCTAGCCATTCCATTTCTGGCTTTATTTTAGAAGTCTTTCTTAGTTCCTCAGTTTCCTCTAATCTTACATATACATTGTCATTTTCATCTAATTCATCTATATATATTATTTTATCAGGATCTTCAAAGGTGCTGCCACCTATTAATTTAGAAGGATTGTCTATAGCAGATTCATCATATTGGGCTATATTATTATATCCAAAGTGAGCTGTAACTGGAGCCATATAATCTTTTTCTCTTTCATATACAGTACCTACTCCAATACCTCCATCTATCTTTCTTGCAATTCCATCTTCATTTCTTTCAGGATAATAGCCTGAATCCACAAAGAAACCTTGTTCTATTGCATTAAAATATCCACCTACTTCTAGTATTTCTTCTAAAAATAATACTGCTCTTTCTTTCAATTCCCTTACCTTGTCAGCTAATTCCCCTTCATCCCTTTTTATTTCTACCATTTCTGTTAATCCATCCATACCATTAAATGCTTGTTTTGCTGTGTCTACTGCTTCTATATTGTAAATGTGCCAAGGTACATTTCTACCTTCATCTGGAGTAATAGTAGATTGAATTTCAGCTCTTGTTAATTGAGATATTAATAGATTTAAAGTATGGGTAACAGTAGCTTCTCTTGTAGATGATTCCATATATTTAGTATTCATTTGTGCCCTCATCTTGTATTCCCTAAATAGTTCTCTTAAAGCTACTGCATAGGGTAAATCTAGTCTCATACAAGGTGCTGGTGGTGCTGTTGGTGGTACTGTGGATAAACATATGTTTTCCTTTTTCATTCCTGCTTTTACTGAAAACATGGAATTAATAGCATGTTGTACCATTAACTCTGGCATTACCTTCCAGGCTTCTCTAGCTGTTGCATTAGCATTGTGAGCTCCATCAATTTGAGCCATATCAGCCCAAGCCATTATTTTCTTGGCACAAGCAGCATCTACAAAAGATCGAACCATATTTATATTTCTATACAGTACATTATATTGAGGGTCTTGATGAGCTCCATTGACTCCTTCCTCAGCAAACATAACTGCAATTTCCGGTCCTGCTACTCCACTAACATAGGAATGATAATTAATAGGTCTACCTACTTCATCTTCTATTATGTCTAATGCTTTTCTTTGAGCTCTTACTTGTTTTCTAGTTATAGGAATCCCGCCAATTCCTTGAGTGGTTCCTTCTATTAATCCATCATAATGACTTTGTCCAGCAGTTCTAATTACCATTAGATGATCTGCACCGTGCCAGGCAGCCATTCTCATCCGTCTAATATCATCTTCAAATCTACCAGAAGCAATTTCTGTAGTAATAACTGATTTAGGCTGAGGATCTATATTATCGAAATATTTTGCTGCTGGTAAAGGTTGACTATTTTTTAAAGGTTCTGATGTGTCATAGTATTCAAATTTACCTATTTTTCTTTTTTCCCCTACACCTTTTCGCCAAGTCCAACCTCTTCTTCTAGGTCTATACTAGTCTAAATCCTTTAATATATATTCAATATCTAATTTTTCATTAGGCTTTAGTTCCATTTAATTTTCACCTGCCTTAAATATTTTCATTATATCCTCCCACATCTCTCCTTGGACTAGCTTTAACCCTGCTTCTCTTATTTCTAAGTCCTTTTCTTTAGCCAATCTATACACTATATGACCAGCTCCTTTGCCTAACAATCCTCTATCAATTGCCCCATCTACTATAGCTTGAGCTTCTATACTAGAAAAGCCCATACGTAATAGTACAGATCTTTCAATAGAAGGGGTTGTGTTTTTTTCAGCTAGTTCTATCAGAGGATCTACTATCTTTTCAGTTAACTCCCAAAATCTAGCTTCCAACTCCTCTTCAGTTAGGTTCGCTAGATGCTTTCTTCTTTCTTGAAAATCATCTTCTCTTTTCATATTCTTCCCTCCTAATATTCTACCCCAAATTCATCTAGTATGGATTTTACAAATTCTTCACTGGATTTAGTATCCTCAACTAAAAATTCTAAATCTTCTTTACTTACTTTTTCTATTTGATTGTTTCTAATGCAATTTCTAATATAGGATCTTCTAATTCTATTTAAATCTACTTCACTAGTTTCTATATAGCCTGGATCCTTTGGAAGAATTATATTTTTCCCTGGTATTTCTTCAGTCGGATCCCCTATTAATACTTCTATTCCATTTTCTTTAGCAAAGGTTAATTGGGGTTGAATATGTTTTCCTGCACCAGTGTATTCTGTTTCTTGTACTACTATAATTTGATCTTCGTCTAATTCTTGAGCTAATTTAAATGCAGCAGCTAAAGATGTGTTTCCTGCTGGACCTCTTTCTAAACCTTCTAATTGTGCTAATACTTCTGTCATATAAAATACAGAACCTTGATTTATGGTTACATACCTGTCCATATATCTTAAAGGTCTTGCTGCAGATCTAGGAACGTCTGACCTATCTGGCCAAGTTGCAAATGGAATCCCAAATCCAGTATGGCCTGTGGTAAAGGATTTTTTGTTAAATTGAGTATCGCTTGCCATATGAAGACCTTCTAAACTAACACTTGCTCCTACCACTTGAGTATTTGCTCCTGCTTTTAATAATCCTCTAGCTGTTCCAGTAAGATTACCTCCTCCTGCATTTGTTACTACTACTACGTCAGGATCTCTACCTTCCTTTTCTCTAAATTGCATAGATATTTCATATCCTAAAGTTTCAACTCCAGCTATTCCAAAGGGGGTATATAATGATGCATTGAAATATCCTGTTTCTTCTAATAGTACTAAAAATGTATAAAATAGCTCTGGTCCTACAGTAAGTTGTACTACTTCTGCACCATAAGCTTCACATTTTCTCGCTTTTTCTATTATTTCTGGTTGCCCAACTCCTCTAGAATCGTAACATTCTTGAACTATTATACATTTTAAACCTCTCATAGCAGCTTGTGATGCTACTGCAGCACCATAATTACCACTGGTAGCAGCTATAACACCTTCATATCCAAGTTTTTGTGCATGATAACAGCTAGTAGCTGCCCTTCTAGCTTTAAAGCTTCCCGATGGGTTAGCTGCTTCATCTTTTATAAATATTCTAGCTCCTTTTCCTTTTGGTGCATGTTTTCTAGCTAATTTTGTCAAATTCCTTAATTCTAATACAGGAGTGTTCCCTACACCAGTTTCTTTCTGAATTTTTTGTATCTCTTCAAGGGTATATCCTGTTTCTCTCATCATTCTTTCGTAGTCAAAAGCAATGCCACCAGATTCAAATATATCATAATCTATACCTATAGCATCCTTCATAATTTCCCCTTTTCTTTCCATTACAGCTTCAAAACTCATATCCTTAGTCATATTTATTCACCATCCTCTTTTATTAAACTACGTACCTGTCTTCCAATGTACAATAATTCTGGAACACATTTCCCAAAATCATGTTTATAATAAGGATTTACCTCTACTAATGTACCTTCAACTTTTCTGCCTATATAGGTTTCTACTTCTACCTTATCTCCAATATTAGCTTCCTCATTTAACAAAAATCCTTTATTCCAAAATTCTAAAGGTACTTTTTGAGTATCTTCTGGTATATTAGGTGCCCTTTCTCCTGCTTCTAATACTATATTATGAATTCTTACCCAATCTCCTCGCTTAGCATCCATATTAACCCTTCCTTTCCTTTTAATTTATTTTATAAAGGACCAAAAATGGTCCCCTCTCCCTAATCAATTTTAATCAATTAACTCTCTCACATCTCCCTTTATAGCTCTTGGTGCTGGTAAATCTATCATGGTCTTAAGTCCTGGGCTAGCATTGATTACATGAGGTATCATATTAACACACATAGCTATGGTGCCAATGCCCCCTGGCACTTCTGGTTTTATGGACATATTTATATTTGGTGTTCCTTCAATAGTTATATAATCTCCTGTGTCTACTCCTTCTAATTGAGGCTCTATTTGTTGTGGGTGTAACATTTCAATTTTAAGCTCTCCCTCCACGTAACCGTAACCTTTCATATTACAACCTGCTACTTTTCCTGGTTCAACTTCAATATAAGGAGTTTTCCTATAAACATTTGTTACTATAGGCTCCCTAACTAATTCTATATCATCCAATTCCCAACCTAGTGCATCAGCAATCATGGTAATAGATTCTGGGAAACCTACGTGTCCAGCCAATGTGCCTTCTTCTACTCTTCTATTAAATTCTTCAACTTCCAATCCAACTCCTTGTCCATTAAGCACTGCAGGTCCAAAAGGTGATAGACTGTTTACTCTTTCAACTTTAATACTTTTCACGTCTGTACAGGCTCCTGTTAAAACTAGTACTAATAAATCCATCATCAATCCTGGATTTATTCCAGTTCCTAAAACAGATACACCATTTTCTTTTGCTATTCTGTCCATTTCTTTAGCAAGTTCTGGCTCTTGAGCTTGTGGATAAGCCATTTCTTCTGCTGTTGAAATTACATTGATTTTTCTTTCCAAACAATATTTAATCTTATCAAAACTGTCTTTTACAAAGGAATCAGTAGAAATTACAACTATATCAGCTGCGCCTTCTTTTATTACTTCTTCATATGTTCCTATAATTACATCTTCTCTGTCTCCTCTTTCTACATCTAAGTAGTCATACATACTTTTCCCTATTCTTTCTCCTCGCCATGCTACTCCTACAATTTCTACACCTTTTTTAGTAAGTAAAGTTTCTGCTATACCTTTACCCATAGCACCTAAACCCCAAAGTATTACTCTAACATTTTCTTTTTTCATTTAGACACCTCCATAATATTTGTAATATTCACAAATATATATTTGCAATTTTTATGCCAATATTGTTTTTATAAATAATATATTACTTATTAAACAAATCGAGAATATTAGCTATTTATAGGAAGCATATACCATGGTTATTTATCTATTAATTTAAACATCTTAGTATAAAACATTTACTAGATGCAAAATAGTTTGCAGTACCTGCAAACTATTTTGCATCTATAGAATACTTTTTTATCTTATATTGTAATGTCTGTCTCTTTACTCCCAATTCCTTTGCTGTTTGAGAAATATTATAATCATTATCCTTTAAAGCTTTGTAGATTATACCCCTTTCAATATTGTCCAAATACTCAGGTAAGGATCTATCCATCTCTAAAGTAAATTTTTCTTTCACTATATGCTGAGTAAATATATTAGGACAAGTTACAAAATCCTCTTTTTTTAGTATGCTCCTATCATGGCTAATATAATTCATGGCTCCTTCTATAGCATTTTCCAATTCTCTAACATTTCCTGGCCAATAATATTTATTAAAATATTTATAAACTTCTTCATGGATTCCAATTACACTCTTGCCTAGTAATGGATTATATTTTTTTATAAAATAATCAGATAAAATAGGTATATCCCCTTTTCTATCTCTTAAAGGTGGTATATCAATATATACTACATTTAACCTGTAGTACAAATCTTTTCTTAGTTTGCCTTTTTTTATGCTTTCTAAAGGCTTTTCATTAGTCGTTGCAATTATCTTAACATCAATGGGGATATCTTTAATTCCTCCTATTCGTCTAATGTACCCTTCTTGTAAAACCCTTAAAAGTTTTGCTTGTAATCCCAAAGACATTAAATTTATCTCATCTAATAATAATGTTCCTCCATCAGCTTGTTCAAATATACCTTCCCTTTCAACAGCCCCAGTAAAACCTCCCTTTTCCGTACCAAATAATATACTCTCTAACAAGGTCTCTGGAATAGCAGCACAATTTTGTGCTATAAAAGGTCCATTTTTTCTAATTCCCCCATAATGGATACTTTGAGCAAACAACTCCTTGCCTGTACCAGTTTCTCCATACAATAAAACTGAGGAAGGGGAATTACTAGTTCTTTTTCCAATCTCTATTGCTTTTAACATTTTTTCATCTGACCCAACAATATCATCAAAAGTATAATTCCTTTTTCTTTTTTCATTATTTATCTGTCCATGGTTGTTTTCATTTAATTCTAACTGTAAATTCATTAACTCATAAGATAACTTTTTTAAATAGGTTATGTTTTTTGAAATTTCTAATGCGCCTAAGATCTCATCTTTCCAAATCAATGGAATAGTAGAATTAATAGTAGTAATTTTTTTTCCTTTAAAATTTAAATAGTTTTGTGTTGTATTCAATATAGGTTTTTTAGTATCTAAAACCTTAATTAATGTTGAAGTATTTTGCTTTAAACTTGGAAATACCTCCAGTAAATCCTTATCCATAACCTGTTCTATT
This sequence comes from Tissierellia bacterium, assembly GCA_012728075.1. Classification (GTDB taxonomy): domain Bacteria; phylum Bacillota; class Clostridia; order Tissierellales; family Tepidimicrobiaceae; genus Keratinibaculum. The sequence continues at coordinate 42,381 of JAAYFV010000080.1, read as the reverse complement.
TCCAATCCTTCTAATTCTGCCATAGCTTTATTGTACATTATAGTCTTTCTATTCTTATCAATTACGTGGATACCAATATCCGTATACTGCAAAATATTTTGCAGTATTATTCCACTTAAATTTAATTTTCCCATAAAATCATCCTTTTCTTAGGTTATATTGCACTATTTATAGGTATTTTAATTAGAAATGTAGAACCTTTATTAAGTTGAGATTCCACATGAATACTACCATTAAATACGGATACCACGTGTTTTACTATGGCAAGGCCTAATCCAGTACCTCCTATATCTCTAGAACGAGATTTGTCTACTCTATAAAATCTTTCAAATATCCTATCCTGTTCTTCTTTATCTATCCCTAAACCATTATCCATAACTTTTAATAACATATATCCCTTTTTAACCTCGATAGATACTTTAACATAGCCTCCCATAGAATTATATTTTATCCCGTTATCTACCAAATTTATTAGCATCTGTTTAAAATAATTGTAATTTCCCTGAATAGGAAAAATTCCACCAATTATTTCTTTCTCTAATACAATGTCCTTTTCCTCTGCTTCTCCACTTAACATATGAAATACCTCATCTACCACTTCCTCTACATATATAAGTTCTGATAGCATATCTAATTCTTTGTTTTCTACTTCAGACAATAGTAGTAAATCCTCTAAAAGCCTATTTAGTCTATTTACCTCTTCATCAATGATATTTAAAAATTTAAAGGCTTTCCCTTTGTCTTTTATAGCTCCTTCTTTTAAAGTTTCTATAAATCCCTTTATTGAAGTTAGTGGAGTTTTCAACTCATGGGAAACATTGGCAACAAAATCCTCTCTAACCCTCTCCAACTTCTTTATTTTAGTAATATCCTGAATTATAAATACAGTACCTAATCTTCTAGCAGAATTTTTATGAAATATAATTGGATTTGCATAAATATTTAACACTTTGTCATCAGAACTTTTAAATGTTAATTCTATCTCCTTTGGAGTTCCTAAATCAATTAAATCTAAAAACATCTCCTTTAATTTTTTGTCCTTAATTACTTCTCCTATATCCTTTCCCATAACTTCAGTTTCTTCTAGTCCTAATATATTCTCTGCACAAGGGTTTATTAATATTGTTTTTAAATCATTATCAAAGGCTATAACCCCATCTCCTATACTTATTAAAGTAGATTTTAACTTAGTATTAGCCTCCTGTAATTGGCTTATTGTATTTTTTAATTTATAACTCATATAATTAAAATTTTTAGCTAAATATTCTAACTCTTTATCGTCATAAAACACTACTTTCTCTTCATAATTCCCATTAATAATATTTTGAGTAGCTTTTGTCAATTCCTTATAAGGTTTCTCTGCATATTCTATATATCTAACTCCTATAAACAAACCCATAGTTATAGATATTAACAATGAAGTAAAAAACCTTCCACCAAATTGTTTGTTAATGCTAGATAAATCCTCATTATATACGGATATATTTAATTCTATAATATGTTTATTCTCAATAGGTATTTTATTGATATACAATAATTCTTCATCTTCTTGATAAGAGGAAATATATTTATTAGAGCTAATTATATTTCCATCCTGGAGTAAAATACTTACATGGCATCCTAAAAGCTCTGAATAATACTTTGCTAATCTATTCAATTCATCTTCATCCCATCTATCTTTAGAGTCCAAAGTATATTTCAATAATTCTTCAGTAGAGTGAATTTTAGTTTCTATATCATCAAAATATTTTGATTTTTCAAAGCTAATAGATACTATACTAGTTATTACACTTGTAAATATAATTATTAAAAAAATTGTTATCCATATCTTTTTTTTCATATATCATCTCAACCCAATCCTATATCCTACACCTCGTACTGTCTCAATATATTGAGGATTTTTATCATCATCTTCTATTTTTTTCCTTAAATTTCGAATATGTACATCTACAGTCCTAGTTTCACCATAGAAATCATAACCCCATACCCTGTCCAATAATACGTTTCTAGATAATACCTTCCCTTTGTTCTCCACTAAAATCTTTAATAATTCAAACTCCTTCAAGGTTAAATCTAACAATTTACCATTTTTTTCTACTTCATGTCTTTCTAAATCTATCTTTAATTTTCCAATATTGATTATTTCCCTATCGTTTTGTTTTTCCATCTCACCTATTAGTCTTAACAATGCATTAACTCTAGCTATTAGTTCTTTAACACTAAAAGGTTTAGTAATATAATCATCTGCACCAATATTCAATCCTAATACCTTATCAGCCTCACTACTTTTAGCAGTTAACATTATTATAGGAATATGAAAATATTCTTCTTTTAATCGTTTGCATACTTCTATTCCATCAATTTTAGGTAGCATCAAATCCAATATTATAAGATCAAATCTTTCCTGGGAAACCATATTTAAAGCTTCTTCTCCATCATAAGCTTCCTTAACTTCATAACCACTATTTTCTAAATTATATTTTAGCAACTCGACAATACTATGTTCATCGTCTACAACTAAAATTTTAGTGCTCATCTTTCCCCTCCAAATTAGAAATTAAACCAATAGCTGCAATCATTCTATGCTTAGTCCCCTTCTCTTTTCTATAAGAGTAAAACTTGTCATTATGACAAGAGGTACAAATTTTTGTTACAATTATATTTCTATCCTTTACACCTTTGTCCCTAATCTGAAGATAATTGACCTTCCACAGATCTAAATACACCTTATTATCTCTTTCAATTATAATATGGTTGTAATTTTCATATTTATTTGTAAATTGATGAGCTAAATCCCTCCCAATTTCATAACAACATGGTCCTATAGAAGGCCCTATCCCCACTAATATATTGTCTATGTTAGATCCATACCTATTGTTCATCAAATGGATCATCTTCCCCCCAATATTTTTATAGGTCCCTTTCCAACCTGCATGAGCTAATCCTATCACCTTTTTATCATAATCATAAAAATATAAAGGAACACAATCTGCATGATAAGTAGTAAGTACTAAATTAGGTATATTAGTAACTAATCCATCCCCTTCTATAGGAAAATCCCCTATATTATTAATAATACTTTCATCCACTATTAATATATCTGTACCATGAACCTGAGTTAAACAAAGTATATTAGATTTTGGAACATTAAATAGCTTTGCTAATTTATCAAATTCATTATTCTCCCACCCTACTTTCGAGGTAAATAAATGGCGTACATTTTTATTGTTAAATTGTTCAAATTGAAAAAACAATATATTATCATAATATTTCTTAATAATTCCCACTTCATCACCTATCCCATCTATTCCTCATTTAATAATTTTTTCAATTCATCCATAAATGTATTTATATCCTTAAATTGCCTATATACTGATGCAAATCTTACATAAGATACTTCATCAATATCCTTTAATTTGTTCATCACTAATTCACCTATATATTGGCTTGTTATTTCTTTTTCCATAGAATTGTATAATTCCCTTTCAATTTCATCTACCGTTTCTTCTATAGTACTTAAAGGTACTGGCCTCTTTTCACAGGCTTTTAACATCCCATTTAATATCTTATTTCTGTCATAAACTTCCCTAGTACCATCTTTTTTTATGATAATCAAAGGCATAGCTTCTACTTTTTCATAGGTTGTAAATCTTTTAGAACATTTAAGACATTCTCTTCTTCGTCTAATAGCTTGTCCCTCATCTGTAGGTCTTGAATCTATAACTTTTGATTCATAATAGTTACAAAATGGACATCTCATATGTACACCTCACAATCTCCTATTTATTTAAATTATAATATATAGTCATACAATTGTCTAATGACTAATTCTCCTTCATATCTATATCTACTAATATAGCATCAGTACCAATACGAATAATATTTTTCCAATGTATTATCAAATCATTATTTTTACCAAATAAGCCTAATATCTTACCTGGGCCAGGAATAACTACTGCCACCACCTTACCATTTTCCAAATCTATTTCAAAATCATATATAAGACCAATTTTGGCACCATCCCTTATATTGATAACCTCTTTTTCTCTCATTTCAGATAATTTAACCATTACCCCACCTCTTTCTATACTCTTTCTACTATATATATTTAACCTTATAGGTTAAATATACCTGACTTTCAAATGGGGTAATGGTTTATATTAAATTAGTTTTCTCATCTGTTTTAAAGCATTTTTTTCAAGTCTTGACACCTGAGCTTGAGAAATCCCAATTTCTTCTGCCACTTCCATTTGAGTTTTCCCTTCATAAAATCTCAAATTGAGTATTAATTTTTCTCTCTGATTTAATTTGTTAATGGCTTCTCTTAAAGCAATCTCTTGAAGCCAAACTTCATCCTCTGATTTCTTATCCTTTACCTGATCCATAATATATATAGCATCACCACTATCATGATATATGGGTTCAAATAAGGAGATAGGTTCTTGAATTGCATCTAAGGCAAATACTACTTCTTCCTTTGGAAGGTTTAATTCTTCTGCTATTTCGCTGATAGTTGGCTCCTTTAAGTTTTTATTTATCAATTGATCTCTAGCCTGAAGGGCTTTATAAGCTGTATCTCTTAATGATCTGCTTACTCTAATAGGATTATTATCTCTTAAATACCTTCTTATTTCTCCTATAATCATCGGTACTGCATAAGTAGAAAATCTTACATTTTGACTTAAATCAAAATTATCTATAGCTTTTATAAGGCCTATACAACCTACTTGAAACAAATCATCTACATTTTCTCCTCTTCTGTTAAATCTTTGAATAATGCTAAGCACTAAACGTAGATTCCCTTTTATAAACTTTTCCCTGGCTTTCATATCACCTGCTTTTATTTTAATAAATAATTCTTGCATTTCTTCATTTGTTAGTACTGGTAATTTAGAAGTATTGACCCCACAAATCTCAACTTTATTTGTATGCAATTATTTCATTCCTTTCTCCATGTTTTGCCCCTTTTCAATTAAAATTATTGCCTCTATTCTTTTTTTTATTCAAAATTATCTTGTAATAATTATCCATTTTTGTAATTTGTATATTTTTAAACCAGAAAAATATCTAAACAATTGTTTTTGAAATTATAGTACAAAAAACAATATGCTCCCCAAATATAAAAGGGAGCATATTGAATCCTTTTTTTCTACATCAATCTAACCATTTCTTTCCTTAATCGTTTTATAATCCTTTTTTCCAATCTAGATATATAGGATTGAGATATACCTAATATATCTGCTACTTCTTTTTGGGTCTTTTCATTTCCATTTTTTAAACCAAATCTTAATTCTACTATAGTCTTTTCTCTTCCAGACAACTTTTCTATAGCTTGGTTTAATAGTTCCCTGTCCACCTCTTCTTCTATAAATTTAAAGATAATATCTCCTTCAGTCCCTAATATATCTGATAGTAAAAGTTCATTCCCGTCCCAATCAACATTTAAAGGTTCATCAAAGGATACTTCCGATTTTATCTTACTATTTCGTCTTAAATACATGAGTATTTCATTTTCTATACATTTTGAAGCGTAAGTAGCAAGCTTAATATTTTTATCTGGATTAAAAGTATTTACCGCCTTTATAAGTCCAATAGTTCCTATTGAAATTAAATCCTCTATGCACACACCAGTATTCTCAAATTTTCTTGCAATATATACTACTAGTCTCAAGTTCCTTTCGATTAAAATGCTTTTAATATTATCATCATATTTTAATCTTTTTAAATAATAACTCTCCTCTTCTGGTTTCAATGGTGGTGGTAAAACTTCTCCACTTCCAATGTAATAAATGCTATCTAACAATCTGAATTTATAAAATATTTTATTAATACATAAATTAACTTTATATAATATTTTTTTCAAAGTATTTCCTCCTATCCTAATAATTCTGGATGTAACAACCCATTGTAGACTTCATCAGTTGCTAATTTATCATTATATATAGCAACTATTATGTCATCGGTTAAGTTCTTTGTCTCTGATTCTAGATAAATCTTTATCTTATCTGGTTTAAATCCTATTAAAATACCATTATCATTCCCTAAAGATTTAAAGGGTATTAGACGAAGTTTTATATCATCTGAAACCTCTTCCATTATTTTTCCTATTTGAATTAAATCTAGCTCCTTATTAGTTTTATACATGTCCCTTATGGAATTAGGTAATATATTCTCTAAGGCTTTATATTCTGCAATGATTACTGGTTTTTTAGATATTGGCTCCTTTAGAGAATTGCCTGTATCTATAAGAGCTGTAAGCTCAACCTCTTTGTTATTTAATCCTATTATAATATTGGTAATAAAATTTTCTTTATTTATTTTGCCTTGATAAAACTTAAGTATATATCTTATAAGAATTAAAGCAATTAAAATACCAATAACTAAAAATTTTGTTAATTCATCAAAATCCTTAAAAGATATTCCTGTAAATTTAAAACTATTGTTTAGAATATAAAAAATCCCAATTATTGCTCCTGCAAATGCAAAAGATACCATATAAAATGCTGATATCTGTTTCAAAAATTGATTTAACTTTTCAGGATTAAAGGATATTATGATCATTAAAATGGAAATAGATAACTTGATTGTAACCTTTCCCATAAATTGTAATGAAGGGAAAAAAACTACTAAAGTATATATTGAACCAATCAATGATGCAACAAATAATCTCATTTTGCTAGTTTTAGTTCTTGTAATCTTACTAGTTGCATATAATATAATGCAATTTATAATAATATTTTCTATTAACAGGTATTCAGCATACACATACAATCCAATACCTCCTTTAAAAATATCTATACTAAAAACATATTCAAAACTAAAATATTTATGTCCATTATATATTATTTATAAATAAAAATTTGTCAGTATTTATACAACAAAAAAAACGTATCTCAACTTTGAGAAACGTTTTTTGACATTAAATTATAAAATTAAATTAATCTTTTTTTCTTAAAAAAGTAGGAATATCTAAATCATCTAGATCAAATTGGCTAGTAGCAGCACTTTCCTCATGATTTTCAGACTTACCCATCAAGGTTTTCTTTAAAGCTCTATCTTTATCAAAGCCTGTCGCAATTACTGTTATTTTTATTTCTTCTTTTAAGGATTCATCTATACCTGCACCAAATATAATATTTGCATCTTGATCTACTGACTGTCTTATTAAATCTGCCGCTTCATTCACCTCAAACAATCCTAAGTCTTCACCACCTGTAATATTTAATAATACAGCTTTAGCCCCATCAATAGAAGTTTCTAAAAGGGGACTCTTAATTGCTTGTTTTGCAGCCTCTATCGCTCTATTTTCCCCGGATGCTTTGCCAATACCCATATGAGCTATCCCTTGATTTTCCATGATAGTTTTAACATCAGCAAAATCCAAATTGATTAAATTAGGAACAGCTATTAGATCTGAAATTCCTTGTATCCCCTGTTTAAGTACTTCATCTGCCATAGCAAAAGCTTCTACCATAGTTGTCTTTTTCTCTGCTACCTGCAATAGTCTATCATTTGGGATTGTTACCAACGTGTCAACTTTGTTTTTTAACTCTTCAATGCCCTTTTCTGCTTGAATAGCTCTTCTTCTTCCCTCAAAAGTAAAAGGTTTAGTCACCACGCCTACAGTCATTATCCCCAATTCCCTTGCAGCTTCAGCAACAATAGGAGCTGCCCCAGTGCCTGTTCCCCCTCCCATACCTGCTGTAATAAATACCATATCTGCTCCTTTTAATACTTCTACGATTTCATTTCTATTTTCCTCAGCTGCCTTCATACCAATTTCTGGATTTGCACCAGCCCCCAATCCTTTAGTCAACTTTTCTCCAATCTGTAATTTGTTTTCTGCTCTTGATGAATATAAAGCTTGTCTATCCGTATTTACTGCAATAAACTCTATACCCCTTACTCCGCAATCTATCATTCTATTGACCGCATTGTTGCCACCACCGCCAACTCCCAAAACTTTTATCTTTGCAAATTCTTCAACTTCAACATCAAAATCAAACACAAGCTTAACCCCCTTCTCCATTACTTAAAATGCAACCATAGAACCTAAAAATATATTTATAATATATTAACCATACTATATATTAATTGTACATTAAAAGTCCAATTATTTAAATGATTATCCCTTATTTTTCGACTTTAGTCTTAGATTTTCGTTTGTTTAGTAATATTCTTCTAATACTAGCAAAGTTTTCAAATATTCTCCCACCAAAAGTAAATATAGCTGCATAATATAAGGGTACACCTAGTCTATCACCAATATAGGCTAAGAATGCAGCTAAAAAAGCATTCCCAAAAAAACCTGATATAAAAATACTAGTATCAAATTTATTTTCCAAATTAGCTTTTATTCCTCCAAATACTGAATCTAAACATGCCAATATGGCAACGGAAATATATAAAGAATAAGCCGTATTATATGTAAACGGTAATATAAGTCCAATTGCCAATCCAATGGCTATGCCTATTAAAGCAAAAAACATATTAATCACCTTCTCTTATTGGTTTAGCATATCTAAAATTAAACCTTCCATTATAAGCTGGAATTTTTATATTATCTTTTGTTGTGGATTCTATATATACTTGATCTATGTGTTTCAGCGCATACCCATAAGTAGTGGGTGCGTTTATTGCTGCTGTTAAAAGTTTTGGATCTCCTATAGCCTTAATAACAAATGGTGCCCCTAAACTTTTTCCATTTACTCTAATAATTGGACCACCACATTTTATTTCGGATATAGCTAACACTCTTTGACCATTCACGCTAATAGCCTCTGCTCCAGCACCTCTCAAATCATTTATTATCCTTAATACATCTATATCATGTATTATATCTAATTCAAACTCTTCTCCAAAAGCTCCTTCTGCCATATTATCTTGCATCATAATAATGATTCCTGGCCCTTCTACTTCCAGAAAACCAGCAAGATTTTTATATTTTTTCAATTCATTATTCAATACATCTATAATATTTTCATCACCACTAGTTATCTTTTCCAATATATTAATCTGTTCTTCTTTTTCCTGGAGAAGCTTATTTAAATCTTCTATTTCATTATTTAATGCAATTATTTCATTTTTTGTCATCTGAATTGATTTTAAAGTAACAGGTGTAAGAGTGGGGATATTTAGTTTAAACTGTCCAGCCATAAAAATACCCAATAATATAGAAAAAATCAATATTATGATATTTGGTTTATTAGTATTATTCATATTTATCACCCAACTTAATTTGACTCTTCTTCTACTGGTTTTGCATATATAAATTCTTTTAACTTCCTATATTTTGGTACTTGAACATTTTTTTCTTTAGTTAAATGAACATTATAATCATAATATTCCAGTGTCCATACAATTCCTCTCTTAATAGCTAAAGCTGATTCTAAAGTTTCTGGATCTCCAATAGCCTTTATTATAATTGGTGCACCTATGGACACTCCATTTATCTCAATATGGTTCCCAGCTTTTTCTATTTCAGTAAAAGCTGTATATCTTTGATCATTAATGGAAATAGCTTCTGCTTCTGCTGCATTTAATACACTTATGGTTTGAAGAATCAAATCTAGATCATCAGCAATGCTATATTCTATTCCAAATTGTATATCGGCAGGGGGATCGTGAATTTCTAGTACTATTCCAGGCCCTTCTAAATCAACATATCCTGCTAACATCCTATACTTTTCTAGATCTTTATATAAATTTTCAGCATAAACATTGTTTTCCGCTTCACCTTTTTCATATAGTTTAATCTTCTCTTCTACCTCAGCTAAAGCTTTTAATGCTGCATCTCTTTCCTCTTGGGCTTTTTTCAACTCTATGGCTAATTGTTGTGCCCTTTGAGTAGGAAGCACACCTTCCCCCACAGTTTTATTAACAGTTTTAAATTGTATAGCCAATATGATACCTAAAAATAAGGAAACCATAGTGATTGCAATTTTGCCATTTGATTTTTTCATATAATTCCCCCTATTAATCTTCTGTCACTACAATAGGATTGTCCCCTTTATTTAAAAAAATCTGTTTTACAGTTACTTCTTTCTTTTCCATATCCTTTATAATTTCATATAGAAAACTTAATTTATATTTTACATTATCTAAGGGACCAAAGGCAACCTTAATACCATCTATTAGTTCAATCTTTATATTGTTGTCATCATATAAATTAATATATTTCATTAGTTTTAAAAGATTACTTTGTTTACTTAAAGTTATAAATTCCCTATAAGCTTGTCTTTTCTCACCATTAAATAAATTTTCCCCTGGAGCTACATCCACCAATTCTATGCCAAATATCTGAGGCAATGTTTCTTGATCTATCTTCTCTTTTATCGATAAAATATTCCCCTCCTCATCTATATACACAAATGCACCTATATAAGGTATTATAGCAACTTCTTCTCGTTCTTCCACATGAATTATTATACTTTTTGGTAATTTTCTATTGACTTTTGCTTCTTTTATATAGGGTAATCTTTCCAAATTCTCTTCCCCACGTTTCTTACTGATTTTAAATATATTTTCCCCTTTCATGTAGGTGGATGCTTTAAGTATTTCATCATTAGTCATCTTTTTATTACCTATTACTTGAATGTTTTGTATATGAAAAATGTCAGTTTTAAATATGAATAGGTATGCAAAACTGAGTATTAGAATAAACAGTATGAATTTTAAAATCCTTTTTCTTCTCATCTTTCTTCTGTATTTCTTGCTTTTTGTCATTATTTGGCATCACCTACTTGCTCGTCCAATGTTTTTTCAAGCAGCAAAGGCTGCTATTTTACCAACTCAATATGGGCACCAAGTTCTCTTAAAGTATTATGAAAATTTTCATATCCTCTTTTTATATGGTAAATATTTTCTATTTCAGTTTTCCCTTTTGCAGCCAATCCAGCTAATACTAGGCTTGCCCCACCTCTTAAATCCTTAGCAGTAGTCTTAGCTCCAGTCAATTCTTTTACTCCTTTTATAATTGCTACCTTTCCAAAAGTTTTTATATTTGCTCCCATTCTTATGAGCTCTTCCACATGTTTAAATCTATTTTCAAATACCGTTTCTGAAATAATACTAGTTCCATTAGCAATGCTTAATAAAGCCATAATCTGAGCCTGCATATCCGTTGGAAAACCAGGATAAGGTAAAGTTTGTACCATCTCTATGGAATTTATTTTTTCAGGTCCTATTATCTTCAAAGAATTTTCATCGCTATATATTAAACAACCAGCCTCCTTTAATTTTGCAATTACCCCTTGAAGATGGTCTATGATTACATTTTTTAATATTATTTCCCCTTTAGTAATGGCAGAAGCAATCATATAAGTTCCAGCAACTATTCTGTCTGGCATAGTGTTGTAAGTAACATTTTCTAATTGATCAACCCCTTCTATTATTACAATACTGGTACCAGCACCATTTATCTTAGCTCCAGCTTTATTTAAATAATTTTGTAAATCTACTATTTCTGGTTCCCTAGCTGCATTTCGGATAATAGTGGTACCTTTCGCCTTTATAGCAGCCAATATTATATTCTCCGTAGCACCTACACTAGGATAATCAAGTTGTATCTCTGTACCTTTAAGTTCTTTCCCTTTAGAATATATGAAACCATGGGATTCTTCTATTTCTGCTCCCAAATCCTTTAACGCTTTTAAATGCATATCTATTGGTCTTGGCCCTATTTCACAACCCCCAGGATAACTAATTATTACTTCACCACATCTAGAAAGCATCGCTCCCATAAGTATTATAGAAGATCTCATCTCCCTTGCTAACTCATCTGGAATTTTTATCTGATTTAAAGGTTTAGAATCAACCCACATCATATTATCCACACGCTTTATATTACAGCCAAGAGCTATAAGTATTTCCTCCATAACTTCTACATCTCTAAGTTTTGGAACATTGAAAATTGTACTCTCATTACCTCCAATAACAGTAGCTGCCAGTATAGGTAAAATTGCATTTTTTGCACCTGAAACGCTTACTTCTCCTGTCAGTCTATTTCCGCCATATAAGATCAACTTTTCCATTATCACACCTCCAATATGTCAAAGCTTAAGTATATCATCATATTATGCGTATATATTGGAAATGTGACAAAGGGATTACATTATAAGAGAATCAATAATATCTACTATATTATCTACTGCATCGATCTTTCCCATTTTTTTGCTATTTTTACTCATTTCTTCTAAAGTTTTTTTGTCCTCTATCAAAGTATAAATAACTTCTTCTAATTTTTCCCCAGTCAAATCTTTTTCCAGTATAACTATAGAAGCACCATTTTGTTCAAAAGCTCTAGCATTATACTCCTGATGATTTTCTGCAGTATAACCTTTAGGGATGAGTATACTAGGAACTCCAACTGCAGATATTTCTGATAAGGTTATAGCGCCAGCTGAAGTTACTACTAAATCTGCAATATTAATAGCCTTTGGCATATCATAAAAATAAGGCAACACTTTTATATTGTTATTTAAGATCAAATTTTTTTCTTTTAACTTATCCATAAAATCTTTATAGAACCTTTTTCCAGTTATATGGAGTATCTGTAAATGAGTATTTAATATATTGTTCTTTATTACATGGAACATGGCTTCATTTAATTTCTTCTGCCCACCACTTCCCCCAAAAGACAATATAAAAGGAATATTAGGATGGACATTTAAATCCCTATAGGCCTCATTTAAATTCACCTCCAAAATACTCTTTCGTATTGGATTTCCTGTAACAAAGACTTTTTCAGGATATTTAAAATATTTTTTGGACTCCTCAAAAGTCACTAAAACTTTATCTACATATCTAGAAAGGATTTTATTTGTAATCCCAGGGAATGCATTTTGTTCATGAATTAATGTAGGTATGTTTTTCTTACTAGCCTTATAAACTACTGGACCGCATACATAACCACCAGTGCCAATAACTACATGGGGTTTAAATTCTTTAATAATCTTATTTGCATCTCCAAGACCTAATAACAACTCTTTTATAGCTATAAAGGTTTCTTTACTAATCTTCCTAGGCATACCTTTAACCCTTATGGTTTTAAAATCATATCCTTCCCTAGGTACTAATTCAGACTCTAAACCTTTTTCAGTACCAACATACAGAATTTTTGCGTCCCCATGTCTATTTTCTATTTCCTTTGCTATGGCCAGAGCTGGATATATATGTCCTCCAGTTCCCCCGCCTGTAATCAAATATCGCATAATTTCAACTCCCATCAGTAGATACATATCTTGATATATTTAGTAAAATACCAATAGCCGACATATATAGTATTAATGAAGTGCCTCCATAACTAACAAAAGGCAAGGGTATTCCTGTAGGAGGTATAGAAGATGTTACAACACCAATATGGATCAAAGATTGAATAGTAATTAAAGCTATAATACCTGTAGCAAGTAAACATCCAAATAGATCCTCCACATTTAAAGCTATTCTAATCCCTCTCCAAATCAATAGGAAAAATAACATAATAACAGTTAAAGCCCCCAAAAATCCTAATTCTTCACCTATGATTGCAAATATAAAATCATTATGGGGTTCAGGAATATAAAAGAATTTCTGTCTACTCTTTCCTAATCCCAATCCAAACAATCCACCTGAACCTAGTGCGTATAGGGATTGTACTGCTTGCCATCCAGTATCACTTTTATCTGCAAAAGGATCTAAAAAGCTAGTAACCCTTTTCATCCTATATAGATTATCCTCATCTGTTATGGCTTTAAACAATCCTAAGCCTGCCATAGCCATTAGAACAAACATATGAGATAGCTTCATTCCAGCTACAAATAGCATACTTATAAGAGTCCCTCCCAACGTAACCGTAGTAGATAAATCCTTTTGAAGATACACCATTCCACAAGAGATTCCCACAACAGCTATAGTTGGTAATAATCCTTTTCCAAAATCCTTGATCTTATCTTGTTTTTTTGACAATTGAGCAGCTAAGAATATAATAGATCCTAGTTTAATAATATCTGAAGGCATAAAAGTGGTAAACCCAAGATTTACCCATCTTCTTGCTCCTTTTTTAGTAACCCCTAAAGAAGTAAAAATTAATAGACCACTAAGTATGGAAATAACATAAACAAACCAAGACAATTTCTTCAATCTTCTATAATCAAAGTTCATAAAAAATAGCAAAGCTATAAGCCCTAATCCTGCTGCAAACAATTGTTTCTTTAAAAAGTGATACCCATCGTTAAAAGTCTTGATACCTTCTGGCCAAGATGAACTAAAAACCATTATTATACCAATGAACACCAGGAGTAAAGTTGATAAAAGCAAGGTAAAATCAGGAGCTCTTTTTTTAACCTTCTTAGCCATTCTATTCCTCCTTCAAACTAGATACAATCCCCTTAAAATGCTCCCCTCTAGCCTCAAAACTATGATACATATCCCAGCTAGCACATGCTGGGGAAAGTAATATGTTATCCCCTCTATTAGCCAATTGAAAGCTTTTTCTAACTGCTTCTTCCATATCTTTTACTAAATAAACTTTTTCAAACCCATATTTATATGCAGTTTCCTTTATCTTTTCTTTAGTCTCCCCTAAAAGTACCAAAGCCTTAACCTTGCCATTAAAAGATAATATAAAATCATCAAATTCTGTTCCCTTATCCATACCTCCTGCTATCAATATAATAGGACTACTAACAGCTTCTATTGCTTTGATACTAGCATCGGAATTTGTTCCTTTAGAGTCATTATAAAACTTAACTCCATCTATAGTATCTACATATTCTATTCTATGTTCTACTCCAGGAAAGGTTTTAAGTACATCCCTTATAATATCTATATCCAACCCCATAATCCATCCAACCGCTACACTTGCTAAAGCATTTTCTAGATTGTGTTTTCCTAGAATTTTTATTTCTTCGGTTTTAACTACTTTTTTTATTTCATTGCCATCATCTATTACAATATATCCATCTTCAATATATATTCCCTTGGAAAGCTCCTTATCTACACTAAACCATATTAAATTAGATTTTATTTCATCTTTCATATCTCTCAATAAGGGATCATCATAATTTAATACAGTGTACTCATCCTTACCTTGGTTTTTGAATATTTTCTTCTTTGCATTAACATAGTTTTTAAAAGTTTTATGCCAATTTAAATGATCTGGGGTAATATTTAATATTAAACTTATCTTTGGCTTAAATTCATATGTGTTTTCTAATTGAAAGCTACTAGCTTCAATTACAAATATATCATCATCTCTAGAATTTATCATATTCCACAATACTCCTACTCCAATATTTCCCATCACATAGGTATTGTAACCAGCCTTTTTAAAATACTCACCTGTTAGAGTAGCAGTCGTAGTCTTCCCATTAGTACCTGTTATAGCTATTATATTCCTATTGGGATTTATCCTATAAGCTAATTCCAAATCGGTAATAACTTCTATATCCTTTGTTTTAGCTTCCTTTATAATTTGTAGATCTAAAGGCACTCCTGGACTTTTTACTATTAAATCTATATCCTCTAGAAGTACTTTATTGGTTCCTAATACATACTTTACATCTATATCCTTAATTTCATCTATATAATCTTTAAGTTCTTCTTGGGATTTTGTATCACTAATGACCATATTTACTCCTAGTTTATCCAAAGCTTTAACTGTAGATACACCACTAATTCCCAATCCTAATACTAGTACATTTTTATCTTTTAAATCCATCCTTTACACCTAACTTTCCAATTAATTTAAGCTAGCAACTCCTATTAAACATAGTATAACAGTAAGACTCCAAAATACTACTACAACCCTTGTCTCTTCCCAACCTTTTTGTTCAAAATGGTGGTGAAGAGGGCTCATAAGAAACACTCTTTTCCCAGTAAGCTTGTAAGAAGCTACCTGTATTATTACAGACAAAGCTTCTATAAAGTATATTCCTCCAGCTATGGGAATCATTAAAGGTAAGTTCAACAATATAGCTATAGCTGCCACAGCTCCACCTAGAGCCATAGAACCTGTATCCCCCATAAACACTTTTGCTGGATAAGCATTATATACCAAAAAACCTAAACAGGCACCAGTTAATGCTGCAGAAAAAACTGATATACTATCCATCCCCCAATTAAGAGCCACTAATCCAAAAAAGGATAATACTATCAGTGTAACCCCTGATGCTAATCCATCTAACCCATCAGTTAAGTTTACACTATTTACTGTTCCTACTACAACAAAAGCTATAAAGGGCACGTATAATATACCTAAATCCAAATATCTATTACTAAAAAAAGGAACAATTATTTTGGTCCCTAACATAGACGTATTGGACTGATAAATAGCCAACATTACGGCCAAAACTATTTGCCCAATCATTTTTTGATAAGGTTTAAGCCCTAAAGATCTCTCATTAGCTACTTTTAAATAATCATCAATAAATCCTATTAGTCCAAATCCAAAAGTAGATATCAATAATATATACATATCCTTGTTTAACATACCTGATGTCATGGTAGTTATTAGTAAAGCTATCAGCATTATTACTCCACCCATAGTAGGAGTACCAGATTTAGCCAAATGGGTTTCTGGACCATCATCTCTTACATTTTGACCAATTTTATGTCTTTTTAATAAAGGTATAACTACTGGTCCTAAAATAATAGTTATTGTAAATGAAATTAGAATAATTCTAATTATATCTAAATATTCCACCATATGTCTTCTCCTCTCTAGTGTATCCTACTATTATCTTTTTTTTATATCTTTTAATATGTCTAATACTATTTGCTTTTCATCAAAAGGAATAATTTTATCTTTTATTATAGTATAGGTTTCGTGACCTTTTCCAGCTAATAAAATGGTGTCCTTAGGCCTAGCATTTAACAAGGCATATTCTATAGCTTCTCTTCTATCGGTGATTGCAATATATTTTCCATTGACCCTTTCTACACCTACTATAATATCCTCTATTATCTTATCTGGATCCTCATATCTTGGATTATCCGATGTAATAATAGATAAATCTGCATATTTTGCTACTGTCTCTCCCATTATAGGCCTTTTAGTTCTATCTCTATTACCTCCTGCCCCAAATATTACTATTATTCTTCCTTCTGCAAACTGTCTAATAGTAGTTAATACCTGTTCTAATCCATCAGGGGTATGAGCAAAATCTATAATCACATTATAATCTTCATCTATGGGCACCAATTCAAACCTACCTTTAATGCCACGAAGGGACTCTAGTCCATCCTTTATACTATATAAATCCATATCATAATATATAGCACATGCAGCTGATGCTAAAGCATTATAAACATTAAACCTACCAAGTAGATTTAAATTAATGGGAACAGAGCCTTTTGGGCTATTCAATACAAAATCTACTCCCCTAAAATGATAAACCACGTCAGTTGCATATATATGAGCTTTTTCGTCTAATCCATAAGTAATTATTGGTATGGGGTTTTCTAAATCATTTATTATTCTATGGCCATATTCATCGTCTATATTGATTATATTACATCCACTAGTCATATTAAATAATTTTAATTTGCTTTTATAATAGTTTTCCATATCCTTATGATAATCTAAATGATCCTCTGTAAGATTGGTAAATATACCTACCTGAAAATCCATATATTCTACTCTTTTTAAATCCAATGAATGAGAAGAAACTTCCATTACACAATATTGGATTCCTTTGTCTACCATTTTCTTTAAATATCTTTGAATTAAAGATGACTCAGGGGTAGTATTTATATTATCCAATACCATACCATCGATAATAGTCCCCATGGTACCAATTATACCTGTCTTTTTATGACACGCTTCAAATATACTCTTTATCATATATGTAGTAGAAGTTTTTCCATTGGTACCTGTAATCCCAATTAGATTTAACTTCTTCGAAGGTTCACCATAAAATATTGAGGACAATCTAGCCAAAGCTAAAATAGTATCCTCTACCTTTATGATAGTTACCCCCTCATCTTCAATCTGAATATCTCTTTGAACTAAAATACATATTGCCCCATTATCTATTGCCTCTTGTATAAAATCATGACCATCTACTGTAAATCCCTCTATTGCCACAAATAAATTCCCTTTCTGTATTTTTCTAGAATCATGCTCTATACCAGTAATATTTATATCTGTACTACCTTTTAATACTTCGAATTTATATCCTTCTATCAATTTTATAAGTTCCAAATCTGCACCTGCTTTCAATTAGTTAATTATAATTAAAAGGCAACTCAAAAGTCGCCCCTTAATAATATTACTCCTATTGGTTAGAAAATTCAACTTCTACATTAGAATTTATATCAACTTCTATTCCTGGTTCTGGCCTTTGTTTTATTGCTTTACCCTCTCCTTTAAAATGATATTTTAATTTTAAATTCTCCAATATATTGATTACATCTTCTCTAGATTTACCTATTAAATCTGGCATCAAAACCTTTTTCTGAGCTTGAGCATCTTCATTTAAATAAAGGTCTATTATAGAGCCTTTAGATACTTCTGTTTCTGGTAATGGAAATTGGTCTATAACTTTAGATTTTTCCGATATATTGTAGGTATCAGTAGTATATTTAAATCCATGCTCCATTAATATTTTACCTGCCTCATCTATATTTTTATTACGCACATCTGGAACTATTTCCATATATTCAAACTGTTCCTTTTCTTCCTCTGTAAACTCTGGTTTAACCTCTAGATAATTTAAGGTTTCCTCTATGACTTTACCTGCTACTGGCGCAGCTACACTTCCGCCATAATATACTCCCTCAGGTTCATCTACTATAACTAATATAGCTATTTGAGGATCATCTGCTGGGGCTACTGCAACAAAAGAACCTATATACTTTCCAGGTGCATATTTCCCATCTATTATCTTTTGAGCAGTACCAGTTTTACCTGCTACTCTATATCCTGGAACATAAGCGTTTGTTCCTGTCCCTTCAACAACTACTCCTTCCATCATATCTAACATAGCATCAGATGTATTCTGAGAAATTACTTGTCTCTTCACCTTAGGTTTGTTTTCCATTACTACATTTCCTTCATTATCTATCAAATGAGATACTAGTCTAGGCTCCATTAAGTTTCCTCCATTACCTATAGCAGATACTGCATTTATTAGCTGTATAGGAGTAACAGCTATTCCATGTCCATAAGACATAGTAGCTAAATTTATTTCTTTTATAATATCAGTATTATAAGGTATAATCCCTCCTTGTTCACCAGTTAACTCTATACCTGTAGGTTCTCCAAATCCAAAAGCTTTTATATATTTATACAATTTTTCCTTTCCTAGCTTCCTACCTAAATTAACAAATACAATATTACATGAATTTTCCATTCCTTCTTTTAACGTTTGTGCTCCATGGGGATTGTACCATCTAGAACATTTTAATACTGCCCCAGGTATATCTTTGATAAATCCATTGCAATAAAAATTAGTGTCAATATTAGCGACATTTTCTTCTAAAGCAGCTGCTGCTACAATAGTTTTAAATGTAGAACCAGGTTCATAAGCATCATTTATAGCAAAATTTCTCCACATATCATACCATCTTTTTTCCAATTCGTCTTGAGGTAAATTTCGCCATTCTTCTTTTTTAATTTCATCTAGGGGTTCTCTTGGGTTGTTAGGATTATATTGTGGTAAATTGGCCAAGGCTAATATATCTCCTGTTTTTGGTTCCATTATAATTATAGAAACATTTTTCGCCTTAGTTGTAAGCAAGGATTCCATTGCAGCCTTTTCTGCAAAATGTTGTATAGTTTCATCAATAGTTAAAACTACATTTAATCCATCTTGAGCTTCAAAGATCCTCTCTCCATCATAAGGTAATTGCCTACCTCTAGCATCAGTAGTCTTAACCCATCTCCCTGGAGTACCCGATAAGTATTTATCATAGGTCTTTTCTATACCATATAGACCATCGTTGTCTACATTAGTAAAACCTAATACATAGGCTGCAAAATCTTCATAGGGATAAAATCTTTTATTGTCATCTACTATATTTATACCTTGTAGATTTAAATTCCTTAATTCCTTAGCTTCTTCTTTAGATATCCACTGTTTGATTTTTTCCACATCTACCTTTTTAGTTATCTTTTCATACACTAATTCTTCATCCATATTTAAAACTTCCGCTACCTTCTTAGCGGTATCATTAGCATCCTTTATATCAGCTGGACTAGCCCATACAGTATAGGAACTCACACTAATAGCAAGCTTTTTGCCATTTCTATCGTATATTGTCCCTCTCTTAGGTTTAATTTCAATACCTCTAGTCCACTGTTCCAATGCACCCTTTTTCAATTCTTCCCCAGTTACTATTTGTATATACCCTAATCTAATAATTAAAGCTAACATAGCTATCATTACTACTATAAAAACAAAAACCAACCTTTTTTTTGAAATATTACTAGGTGCAGCCAATCAAAAAACCTCCTAAAACAAACTTGCCATTGTATTAAATATTTTCTTAAATTGTGCTACTATTTTGCCTTCTTCTAGACCTTCTTTTTTAGCAAAAACGTCATCATTCACTTCAACATATACGATTTGCTCTTCAGTAGGATAATCCATTCCTAGTCTAATCATAGCTTCTTCTTCAACTTTTGTAGAACTCTTAACAGCTTCTAGTTCTGCGACCAAAGCTTCTTTTTCTTTAATCAATTCCTTTTTCTGATTTTCTAATTCATTTATCTCTATCCTAATCTTTGTAATATTAGCATAGCCATATAACATAAATAAACATATAATTAGACCTACAAAGGATATACCAATAGCTTTGAATTTAGATTTCGATTTGGCCTTTTTCCTTATATTCCTATTTTTCCTAAGTTCTTTCTCCTTTTCTAACTGTTCCTCTTCTGGATAATAGTATTCCAATTCCTTTTTTGCTACTACCAATTTATTCTTCCCCCCTTTGTTTTAGAACTTAAACTCTTTCACCAATTCTCAATTTTGCACTTCTCCCTCGAGGGTTTTTTTCTATTTCTTCATCTGTAGGTACAATTGGTTTTTTTGTTATTATATTTAATTCCTTCTTTTTATCGCAAACACAAATAGGCAATTCTGGCGGACAAATACAATCTTTATTTAACTCCTTAAAAGCATCCTTCACTATCCTATCCTCTAATGAGTGAAATGTTATAATACATATACGTCCACCTTTATTGAGTACTTTATTCATCTTAGGTATTGCTAACTTTAACACGTCTAATTCCTTATTTACTTCTATTCTTATAGCTTGAAATGTTTGTTTTGCTGGATGATGCCCTTGTAGTCTAGCTTTCTTTGGTATGGCTTTTTTAATAATATCTACCAATTGTAATGTAGTATCTATGGGTTTCTCCCTTCTTTCATTTACTATGAATTGGGCAATCCTTTTTGCCCATCTATCCTCACCATAATTCCAAATAATCCTCTCTAAATCCTCTTCTGAATAGGTGTTTACTACATCCCAAGCCGTAAGTTTTTGAGTATTATCCATCCTCATATCTAAGGGTGCATCTTTTTGATAAGAAAATCCTCTTTCTTTTTCATCTAATTGATGAGAGGAAACCCCAATATCTAATAGTATCCCATCAACTCTTTCTATATTTAAACTAGATAGTATATCCTCTATATTCACATAATTGTCATGTACAAATATTACCTTATCCTTATAGTCTTTTAGTACTTCTCTTGCTTTATTCAAAGCGTTTATATCCTGATCTATTCCTATAAGCTTTCCATTGGTCAACCTACTTACTATTTCACGAGAATGACCAGCACCACCCAAAGTGCCATCTACATATATTCCATCTTCCCGTATATTTAATCCATCTATTGCTTCTTTTAGCAACACTGGTCTATGTTCAAACTTCAATTTTCCCACTCCTGTCTATTAGATTCCCAATTCTGCCATCTTTTCAGCAATATTATCATAGCTTAAACTGTCATCTTCATTATATTTATCCCATTCATCTTTACTCCAGATTTCAATCCTAGTGGAAACTCCAATAATTACCCCATCATTTAAAAGCTTTGCATACTCCCTTAAATTACTAGGTATAAGAACTCGTCCTTGTTTATCAAGGGTGCATTCTGAAGCCCCTGCAAAGAAAAATCTCACAAAAGCTCTTGCATCTCTATTGGTAAGGGGTAAAGCTCTTAACTTCCCTTCTAATATCAACCATTCTTTTTTCGGGTATACAAAAAGGCAGTTATCTAAACCCTTAGTCATAATAAATTCATCACCTAGATCCTCTCGAAATTTAGATGGAATTATCAGCCTTCCCTTATCATCAATTGTATGTTGATATTCGCCAATAAACATACCACTCACTCCACTTTTAGGTATAATTTACCCCACTTCCTACCACTTTACCCCACATATTATTAATTCTATACCATTTTGATAATTCCTTCTACAATTTTAAAAAAGTTTTTGGTTCTTTGGTCCCATTTTACAAATTTCTTCTTTTTTAGAGGATATTCTATATATTTCTATACAAAAAATAAAAAAAAGGCCTCCTCTCAGCACAGTTCAGAAAGCCTTTTAAAATAGTCTCAACAAATTTATATTAATTGGTAAATATTATCCAATTAATATAAACCTAATATTAGTTTTTCCCCTTCCTACGTATATTAAAATATATAAGTGATACCACAATTCCTATAATACTCACTAATTGCGCAATCCTCAAAGGACCTAACATTAAACTATCTGTCCTAAGTCCCTCTATAAAAAATCGGAGACTTGAATATAGCATTATATATAATAAAAAAACCTCACCAGATACTTTAGGTTTGTTCCTTCTATACCATATTAGAAATAAAAAAATTAAAAAATCCCCTATAGATTCATATAGGAATGTAGGATGAACTTTAACTCCATCTATCATAATACCCCAAGGTAAGTCTGTAGGAGTTCCATAAGCCTCTTGATTTATATAATTCCCCCAACGGCCTATTGCTTGACCTAATGCCAAACTAGGAGCACAAATATCTGCTATTTTCCAAAAATCTATGTCTCTCTTTCGGGAAAATATTACTGCTACTATAATACCTGCTATTATAGCACCATGTATTGCTAATCCTCCACCTCTAAAGTGAAAAATCTCCTTTAAATTTTCTTTATAATAATCCCAAGTAAAAACTACATAATAAATCCGAGCACCAATCACAGCCAAAGGAATTGCAAACAATAATAAATCTATTAAATTATCCTCTCCAACCCCTATTCTTTCAGCCTCTCTTAATGCTAAAATAGTCCCTAGTATTACTCCAATGGCTATTAATATGCCATACCACATAACCTCTATACCAAATATTTTAAATGCTACAGGATTCATTCTCTGTCACCTTCCTTTAATCTTATCCGTATCTATAAGTATAGCACAAAAAGTCCAATAGTAAATATTTGTATTCACATCTTTCCTCTCATAAATTGTAATTTTAATATTACTATAAATAAAAACCCAGTCCTATGACGGGTTTTTATTTACTCTTTTTTCATTTTTTCTATTATTCTATTTATTTCCTTTACCTGATCATCATAAGCCTTTCCATTCATCAAAGATTCTATGATATTTTCGATTTGATCAAATATCTTTTTATTATCCGTTATAAGTACTTGTCTTATCATAGTATCATTTTCCAATACAGTATTTATTATCATCTCTTTTATATCATCATTAAAAGTAGTATCTTGGGCCATTTCTACAGCTATTACAATTACATCATTAAATATTATGGAAGTTGCATTGTCTATACCATATAAATCTACTACTATATCAGATATATTTTCAGAACGAACTAATATATCATAATCCTTGCCACCTACACTCATGCTTATCTATTCTTCAATATCTTCCTCTCTAATATGTTCCTTTGCTTTACATCCTACTAAAGATATATTGATAAACATTAAGATTAAAACAAACCCTACAATATACTTCTTAAATGCTTTTTTCATTACTATTCCTCCTATCACACATATTTTTATTATAATAAATCTATATTATATAGTTTTTCATAAATAAGAAATTTTATAACTAAAAAAGCATTTAACATATCCTTTAACCAATATTAATGCAATCGATAAATGTAATACTTAAAGTAAAAAGCATAATTCCTATATTATAAATACTGCATAAAATAAATTGCTATATGATGTTGAATATGGTCTAACTATGATATATAATTATTCTTGTGCAGAATCTATGCAATTTGAAAGGAAGATTTATATGAAATTAGGAATAGTAGGATTACCAAATGTAGGAAAAAGTACTCTTTTTAACGCACTAACAGCAGCTAAAGCTGATGCAGAAAACTATCCTTTTTGCACTATAGAGCCTAATGTAGGAATAGTATCTGTCCCTGATGAAAGGCTTGAAATGCTAGCTCAATTGGTAAAGCCAGAGAAGATAACTCCTGCAACTATAGAATTCTTCGATATTGCCGGATTAGTAAAAGGGGCTAGTAAAGGAGAAGGTTTGGGAAATAAGTGCTTATCCCATATTAGAGAAGTTCAAGCTATAGTCCATGTAGTTAGATGCTTTGAAGACCCAAATGTTACCCATGTAGAGGGTAAAATTAATCCTATAAATGATATAGAGATAATCAATTTAGAATTGATGTTATCAGATTTGGAAATCATAGAAAACAGACTTCCCAAAGTTGAAAAAATGGCTAAAGGAGATAAATCTTATAAAAAAGAACTAGATTTGTTAAATAAATTAAAGGATTCTATCGATAAAAATATACCTTTGAGAAATCTAAATTTTACTTCAGAGGAAATAGAACTAGTAAGGAATTTTAATCTACTTTCCTTAAAGCCTGTATTGTATGTATGTAATATCTCAGAAGAGGATCTAATAAAAGAAGAAGAAAATAATTATGTCCAATTAGTAAAACAATATGCAGATAAAGAAGGATCTCAGGTAATAGCAATATCAGGCAAAATAGAATCGGAAATAGCCCTTTTGGACAAGGAAGAAAAGGAAATATTTTTAATGGAATTAGGTTTGAAGGAATCTGGACTAGATAGACTTATAAAGGCTAGCTACGATCTATTAGGTCTTATGAGCTTTTTAACAGCAGGCCCAAAGGAAGTAAGGGCTTGGACTATAAAGAAAGGAACTAAGGCTCCCCAAGCTGCAGGGAAAATCCATTCCGATATGGAAAAAGGATTTATAAGAGCTGAAGTAATCAATTATAAAGATTTAATAGAATGTGGCGGAAGTACTCAGGCTAAGGAAAAAGGATTAGTACGATTAGAAGGTAAAGATTATATTATACAAGATGGAGATGTAGTATTGTTTAGATTTAATGTATAATAAGTGGCCTTAAGGCCACTTATTATACATTGTGAATAAACTATAGAAGAATTTTTCTAATTTTAGTATTTTGACTAATTAAACCTAAGTTTAATCCTTATTATTTGATCATAATAATTATCTGTTAATAGACCTAGCCATTTTTCTATAGGTATGACGTTTACCTTTAATTGCAATGGAATAGATCATAATATTTTCGGGTATTGCCATACCTGGAGACATGCCACAATCTCCAATATGGTGAATATCTGTCCCTGTCATTTTGCTATATATTGCTATATTTCTAATGGTGTATTCATCAGCTCCTTCTTGAGATGTGCCTATCGATGTCATAGCTAGCCTATTATAGGAATGAACATAATCCACTAATTCCCTAACATAATCAACAGTTATTCCTGGTACAGTACCTGGTGCAGGAATTAAAATTATATCGCTACCTGCTTCAATAAATTCACCTATGAACTCTTTACTTATTATTTTTGCCCCTGATTCTTTAATACTTCCCGAACCATGCATCTTCCCTGCTGCTATGATTATATCATCTCCTACAAACTGCTTGATTTCCTTTATAGCTTTTATGATTTTATTATTAGTAACACCTGTTTTTGGATTTCCCGTCAAAAGTACCATATCTACCCCTTGTGCTACTAATTTTTTTACATTCTCTACCGTTGCAATTCTTCCTTCTGATATAGTTAGCCTATCATGAATGTTTTCTTCTAAATCCACTGGTTCTAAATTTACACCTATCATTCTTCCAGTTAATTTTTTTATATCCCCAATAAACTCTTTCGAGTTTCTAGATGGAATTCCTTCAATTTTAGGATTATTCACATCATACATATTTAATAATAGAATATCAGCACCAAAAGCCGCCGCTAATTCAACATTACTTACGTCCCAAAGAAGTGGGGGTGCTACACATATGATTTCACTAATTATAGTTCTTCCTTCTCCCGCTTTTATACTTGTCAGTTTCTCTTCTTTGTTCATCCTATATATATCCGATGTTTCTAAATCCAATATTCTTTTAACCATAAAAATTCCTCCTACGAAATATACTATAAGTCAATATGGTGACTAATTAGTCACCATATTGATTTAATATTTGTTATTCTCTCTTTAATAAATCTAATGCTTTCTTTATCTCATCAGCTACTGATTCAGCCCTAGTTCCTATAATAACTTGTACATTCTTGTCAGAAGGCTTTAGTAATCCAGAAGCTCCTAATTGTTTTAATTCCTCTTCATCTATTATAGAGCTATCCTTTACAGATAATCTAAGCCTAGTAATACATGAATCTACTTCTACTAAATTATCTATTCCACCTAATGCATCAATATACGCTAATGCAACACCACTCATGCCCCTTTCTGCAATTAATTCATCTAACCCTTCTCCTTCTTCATCTACTCTACCAGGGGTTGGTAAATCTAGTTTTTTAATTGCAAATACAAATACAAAATAGTAGATAATCCCAAATATTATACCAACTGGAATAAGTAGCCATCCATTAGTAGCCAATTTCATATAGAGGAAATAATCTATAGCACCTGCTGAGAAACTAAATCCGTGTTTTATATTTAACATATAAGATATGGCTAATGCCAACCCTGTAAGTAATGCGTGGATTATATATAAAGATGGTGCTAAGAACATAAACATAAATTCTATAGGTTCAGTAATCCCTGTCAAAAATGAAGTAAATCCTACGGAAAACAGTGCACCACTAACCTGTTTTCTGTTTTCTGGCTTTG
Source organism: Tissierellia bacterium (assembly GCA_012728075.1). Classification (GTDB taxonomy): domain Bacteria; phylum Bacillota; class Clostridia; order Tissierellales; family Tepidimicrobiaceae; genus Keratinibaculum. The sequence continues at coordinate 15,311 of JAAYFV010000080.1, read as the reverse complement.
CAGTTTTATACATTGCCAAAGCTGCTCCTACTAGGCCAAACATCATAATAGGATAGAATCCCGCCATAAATATTCCAGCATTAGGATCTCCTGCTAAAAATCTTCCATAGTCTCCTGTTCTACCACCAAATTCTCCAAATATAAACCATACTATATTATTAATAACATGATGTAATCCAACTGGGATAAGGAGTCTGTTTAAGAAACCAAACATAAATACCCCTAAAGCCCCTGCTCCTATCATCCAATTGGCTGCTGCATCTATACCATTTTGAACAGGTGGCCAAACAAATCCAAATATAAGTGCTAATATGATACAAGCAAAACCTGTAACAATAGGAACAAATCTCCTTCCTCCAAAAAACCCTAGCCATTCTGGCAACTTAATATCATGATATTTATTATACAAATTTCCTGCAACTACCCCTGCAATAATTCCTCCAAGTACTCCCATATTAATGGTGTCATTAATAACCGCTGCTCCCGCTGTAAGAACAAAATAGCCAACTGCTCCTGCTAAGCCCGCTGCTCCAGAATTATCAAAAGCAAAACCTACTGCTACTCCTATAGCAAATATTATTGGAAGATTCCCTAGTATTGCATCTCCAGCTGATGAAATAAATGGGATATTTAATACATCATCAGCTCCTAGTCTTAATAGTAGTCCAGCAATGGGTAATACAGCTACTGGTAACATAAGGGCTCTACCAAGTTTTTGAAGCTTACCAAAAAAACCTTTCATTTAAAATACCTCCTTAATATTATAGTATTAGTATTTTTTCTATCCTCCTTTCTATCCCTTATATATAAAAAGGCATAAGCAAATAATACAATAATATCATGTATTATAAGCTTATGCCTGATTTGACTCAGTAACACGCTTAACTTATTAGTCAGTAGTTTCCCTTATCCTCTCTATATGCAAAGCCATATATCCTAATTCATCATCTGTTATATAAATATTCTTTTCTTTATTTATATATACCCCAATTTTTTTTGCAATATCAAAAGAATCGCTAAATTTTTCTTTTATTGTATCCAATAATGGATTTTCAATATATTTTTTCTTTTCCATTCTACTAATACTAGCCCTTAAATGATTTATTAAACGGCTATATACCAATCCACTATTGTCTAACTTAGTAGATAATTCTTCTTCTATTATGTTAACTAAAGTTTTTAAAAATTTAGTATCTTTTATGGTATCAATTACCTGTTTGCTTTCCCTTGCAGAATGGATGTGAAGAGCAATAAACCCAATTTCCGATTCAGAAATAACTATACCTAGTCGATCTTTTATGAGTTCTTGTGCTTTTCTAGCAACTTGATATTCATTAGGATATAGGGCTTGTATTTCATAAATAAATGGATTACTTATATCTAAACCCATTTTTATCCTATCTATAGCAAATCCAATATGATCTGCCAAAGCAACGTGTATATTAGAATTTAACATACCAAATTCCATTTCAGCTATAGCAATTATTTCTTCACTTACTCCTATTACTTTTCTGTTTACTTCTTTAACCAATTGATCATATTTATTTTTTGTTTTTTCATCAAAGGAAAGAAAAGATTTTTCAATGTCCTTTTCACCCAATTTTACTATATTTCCATCTTTTTTCCCAAATCCAATCCCTTTACCTACTAAAACTACTTCTTCTTTACTCTTATTATCTATAGCAAGGATAACATTGTTATTTAAAGTTTTGGTGATTAAATATTCTTTTTCCCCATGCACCCATTAAACCCCCTTGCAATAAGGATACCATATAGTATTAAAGGCACAAACCTATACATGCTATTATTAGCACATCCATAGGTTCATGCCTGACACTCAGTTACACACCTAATATTATATGTTTATGAGATAATACTATCAAAAATAACACTAGAAGTCAAGAATCAGCTACAAACTTGTTCTCCTTCTACTATCTTAATAGACGAGCTAGCGCCAATCCTAGAGGCTCCAGCTTCTACCATAGCTTTTGCAGTTTCATAATCTCTAATACCGCCAGAGGCTTTTATTTTAAGGCTATCCCCTACAGTATCTTTCATTAGTTTCACATCTTCTATTGTAGCTCCTCCTGTGCTAAATCCTGTTGAAGTCTTTACAAAATCTGCACCAGCTTCTTTAGCCAATTTACATGCCTTAATCTTTTCTTCATCAGTAAGTAAGCATGTTTCTATTATCACCTTAACGATTGCCTTGCCTTTAGCAGATTCTACCACAGCTCTAATATCATCTCTTACTATATCATATTCTCCACTTTTTAATGCTCCAATGTTTATTACCATGTCCACTTCATCAGCACCATTTTTAATGGCATCTTTAGTTTCCAAAGCCTTCACTTCTTTGGTATTTGCTCCTAAGGGGAACCCTATAACCGTAGCTACCTTTACCTTGGTCCCGTCTAAATATTTTTTAGCTCTACTTACATAATAGGGATTTACACATACAGCTGCAAATTCATACTCTTTAGCTTCTTTACATAATTTATCTATCATTTCCCCTGTAGCATTGGGTTTTAATAGGGTGTGATCTATCATGGAAGCTATTTTCATATTATACCACTCCTCTTATTTAATTAATTCTACTAAATCACCATTTTTAGCTCCTGCAGCATTTCCTTCTTCTATATCCACATGCATTTCTAATGCATGGGTGTCTCCCACCCTTACTAGAACATTTTCAAATATTACTGCTCTTATACCTTCTGTTTTTACCTTAACTATATCTCCGTCTTTAACCCCATATCTTTCTCCATCAGATGTATGCATATGTATATGTCTAGCTGCTACTATAACTCCTTCTTTTAATTCTATTTCACCATTAGGACCTACTATTTTAGCTCCTGGACTTCCTTCTACATCTCCTGAATTTCTAACTACTGGTTTAACCCCTAATTTAAAAGCATCAGAGATGGATATTTCAACTTGTGTCCTACTTCTTATTGGACCTAATACTCTAACTCCTTTTAGGGCCCCTTTAGGTCCTATAATATCCACCCTTTCTTCACTAGCATATTGACCTGGCTGGGATAAATCCTTCGTTTTAGTTAATTGGTATCCATGGCCAAATAAAATATTTAAATCCTCTTGACTTAAATGTATATGTCTATTGGACAATGCAATTGGTAACTTATTACTCATCTGTTTTCCTCCCTTTTCGATAAAATTTGACCTCCTTAATCAATTATAGTAGTTACAATATAAAAAATCAAACATCATTAAGTAAATTAGATAATGTAGTGTAAAAATCAGGATAAGATATATTTATACATTCATATCCTTGGATATAGGACTTTCCATTTGTAGCTAAAGCTGCAATAGATAATGCCATAGCAATTCTGTGGTCATTATGAGAAATAAGAACAGCTGGTTTTAGTTCTTTGACCCCATCTATCACCATTCCATCAGGTAAAGCCTCTATACAAGCCCCCATCTTATTTAATTCCTCAGTCATAGCCTCAATTCTATTACTTTCCTTGTATTTCAAATCTTCAGCTCCTTTTATCATAGTCCTCCCTTGGGCTAAAGCTGCTGCTACAACTATAATGGGTATCTCATCTATTAATCTACCTATTTGATCTCCATTTATATTTATACCCTTTAATTGAGAATATTTTACCTCTATATCCCCAACAGGTTCATTGTTTACTAATTTTCTGTTAAACACCCTAATATTAGCTCCCATCTCTTTTAATACAGAAAGTATTCCTGTCCTTGTAGGGTTTATACCCACATTTTCTACAACTATATGGGATCCCTTTATTAGCAAAGCTAATACGATAAAATAAGCAGCTGAAGAAATATCCCCAGGAACAAAAATCCTATTCCCATGTAATTCATACTTTCCATTCATTACTATTAAATTACCCTTGTGATTAATATTGGAGCCAAATAGTTTAAGCATCTTTTCCGTATGATCTCTAGTAGATTTATTCTCCAGTATTTTGGTAGTCCCTTCTGAATATAAAGTTGCTAAAAGTATAGAAGATTTTACTTGAGCACTAGCTATAGGCATTTCATAGTATATACCCTTTAGCCCATCAGTAGGTTCAATATCCAGTGGAGGATATGTGTTTTTTATACCCTTAATATGAGCTCCCATATTGGTTAAAGGATGTATAATCCTATCCATTGGCCTTTTTGTCAATGAAGCATCTCCAATTAGAGTAGAAGAAAAATTTTGTCCTACTAGTATACCAGATAGTAATCTCATAGTTGTACCAGAATTGCCACAATATATTGGAGTATTAGGCTTTTTAAGTCCTCTCATACCTACTCCTTTTATTAAAGCTTTTCCCTCTTCTATTTGGATATTTACCCCCATAGCCTTAAAGGCATCTATGGTCCTAAATGTATCTTCAGATATCAATATATTCTCCACTGTAGTTAATCCTTTAGCTATAGAACCTAATATAATAGCCCTATGGGAAATGGATTTGTCTCCAGGTACCTTAACCCTACCAACTAAATTATGCTTAACTCCATCTATCTTCAAAACCAATCCCCCTTCAAAGTCTTAATTATCAAATCCTCTTCCACATGATAAAATACATCAACTTTTCCCCTATCTACTGGAAGTACAAATACTATACTATCTCCTATATTCTTCTTATCATTTTTCATAATATGGATCAAATCCTCTATCTCTTTTTGCTTAAATGAAATAGGGTATAGTATAGAGCTTAAAATATTATAAACCTCTTTAAAATAATTCCTATCAATTAAATCCAATTCCCAAGCCATATAAAATTCATACATCATTCCTAGAATAACCCCTTCTCCATGGTTATACTTGCTAAAATTATAATAAGCTTCAATACTATGGCCAATGGTATGTCCAAGATTTAATATATTTCTCAATCCTCTATCATATCTATCCTTAGTAACTATATCCTGTTTAATAGCTATAGATCTATCAACTATGGACATTAATATGTCCAAATCCTTATTATAAATATATTTTAAATTATCCTTCGTAAATTGAAATAAGCTATAATCAGCTATTAATCCATACTTTAAAACCTCCCCTAGGCCACAAACAACCTCCCTATATGGTAAAGATTTTAAAAAGGAAACATCAATAAATATAGCCTCTGGAAAATAAAAGGACCCTATTATGTTTTTAAATCCTTTATAATCAAAGCCCGTTTTTCCCCCAATACTACTATCCACTTGAGCTAAAAGGGTAGTGGGAATCTGTATATAATTTAATCCTCTCTTATAAGTAGAGGCAACAAAACCAGCCACATCCCCTACTACCCCGCCTCCAAAACTTACAATTAGGGTTTTTCTGTCTATGTTTTTTTCAATTAAATCGTCATAAATGGATAATATGTTATCTATGGTTTTATTCTCTTCTCCCGACGGAAGAATATAGACATATTGGTCAATATCTCCAATAAAGGATTTTAAATAATCCATATATAATCGATTCACCACTTCATCAGTAATTATATATAATCTATCAATCGATGTTTTGATTAAATACTCGTTTAATTTAGAAAGATTATATTTGTCCATATAGATATCCATGAAATCACCTGTTTATTAAGCTATTTATATAATAGTCGTAGTTGTTTCTTACTTCCTCCATACTATCCCCGCCAAATTTTATCATCATCTCATTTGCAAGTACATAAGCTAGCATAGCTTCTGCCACAATGCTAGCAGATGGTACAGCACATGTGTCAGATCTTTCAAACTGGGCTAAAACTTCTTCTTTGGACTCCATGTCTACGGTCTGTAGAGGTTTTTTTAGCGTAGGTATAGGTTTCATTGCCAGTCTAACCACTATATCCTCTCCATTAGATATGCCTCCTTCAATACCTCCTGCATTATTACTCATTCTATAATAATCCCCATCATAAGCAATTGGATCATGGAATCTAGATCCTAATTTACTAGCACTATCAAATCCTAATCCAAATTCCACCCCTTTTATTCCAGGGATACTCATCATGCTCTGAGCAATTTTCCCATCTAGTTTTCTATCCCAGTGGGCATGACTACCTAAGCCTATTGGGATACTTGTCCCTATTATCTCTACTACTCCACCTAGGGTATCACCATGAGCTTTTACTTTTTTAACAATATCTATCATTTTCTTTTCTGAATTCTTATCTACTACTCTAATTGAGGATCTGTCTGCTTTTACCAATTCATCTACCCTTAGATTATTGTAATAGTTTTTAACAGATTTAATCTCTCCAATTTGAATTACATGACTATAGATATATATGTCAAATTCAGCTAAAAACAATTTACATATGCCGCCAATGGCTACCCTCATAGCCGTCTCTCTAGCACTGGCTCTTTCTAGTATGTTTCTAGCTCCTGTTTGATTGTATTTCAATGCACCTGCTAAATCTGCATGACCGGGCCTTGGCCTTTTAACCTCAGTTAACGGTATGTTCTTCCCTCTGTTTTCTATCATAATAGAAATAGGATTCCCAGTAGTATAACCCTGGTTTATTCCTGATAAAACCACTACCTTATCCTTTTCTATGTCCATTCTACTGCTTCTGCCATAACCTTTTTGTCTTCTAGATAGTTCCTTATCTATATAATCCTTATCAAAATACAGATTTGCAGGAACACCTTCTATCACACCTATTAACACATCTCCGTGGGATTCTCCACCAGTTAAAAATCTAATCATATTATCACCTCACAAAAAACTTCTACTTAAAAGTAGAAGTTTAATACATATATATTATAACCTATTTTCTCTAGTTCTTTTCATATATTTAGCTAAGTTATATATCCCAATAAAAGTTCCCAATGTAAAAGATATAAAAGCCATAACCCTATAATATAAAGAATATGTTACATAAGAAGAGGTGATATATAATACTAAACTTAGTAAAAGAAATTTATATATTTTATCTCTTCTATTAATACTAAAACCCTCTTTTATATCTTTTTTTCTAGTTTCATGTTCTGATATTATTAAATCTTCTACATCCTCTTTAGTTGGAAATTCACCAATCTCTTTAAGTACATGTTTAATATATTCAAAATCCATCATCATATAATCTATATGCTCTTTTATATCTTGATCAAAATTAGAATTGGTAACGATTATCCCTTCATGTATATTTCTATTCTTCATCTCTCCAATAAAACCTTCTATATCTTTTAGATGTATTTTATCATCCCAAGATCCTTTTATACATTTAACTCCATATACTTCATCATTTATTTTACCTATGAAGTCTATATTACTATCTCCATGAAAAAAACTAGTTTCATAATATTTTTCCAACATGCCTTTAATAAATAGGGAAAAATCTTCATAATTCCATTTTTCTATTCTCTTACGAATTTGCTCATCTTTTATTTTTTCATCAATTTTAAAAATGCTCTTTTCCCTTACCTTACCTTTAATATATATTAATAAAAACAAATAAATAAATAATAACACAAATGTCAAAATTAAAGTTACACTAATATTTTGAGTAGAGTTAAATATAGTAATATAAAAAAACAAAACTATAATTAAACTTATAAAAAACCAATCTATAAAAGCTGCCCCTAAACTTTTCCCATCCTTTATCTGACAAGTATAATATCCATTTAGTATAAGCCTTCTCTTAATCCTGTTGAAATAATCTTTTAATATAGCTAATAAATCCATAAAAATCCTTCCCTTTCTTCATCACTATATAACTTGTTAATTGTATTATTGCCAATGTAGATATAAAAAATAACAATATCCTGTTAAATATACTGATAAAAAATTCCTCTGGAAGCATTTGAATCAACAGATCCTCCTTTGGATCCAATAGCCATAAATCATTATCAAAGAATATTGTATGAAAATAAGTAAAATATTTGTTAAAATCCATAGTTATCAATAAAAATAAGATTAGGATAATAGTCCACCATATAAAATTACCATAAAAAATCCCCTTAGCTATTCTATCACCTTCATCTAATATAAAAAGCCCTACTATTCCAATTAAAGACAATATTAAGGATATGTTTTTAATTTTAAATCCCCATTTAAACAATGTCTTCACATCTTCCATATGTTTTATCTCTTTAGAATTGAAATAAGGATTTAAAGCTTCTTCCTGAGAATTGTCTTTTAAATATGAAAATATATTATCAGTTATCATCTCCAGTTCATCTAGTTCCATTCCAGTAATATGTTCAACCTGATTTTTTTCATAAGAGTTTAAATAAAAATTTTTATTAAAAGCATTAAATTCAACGCCTTTAAAGAAAATATACAGAGGTAAAAAAATAATCACAATACATAAAAATACCTTTCTCACATTATCACTTCTTTCTTTTTATGTATAAATTCCCTAAACTTGTCCCATTTAAACATAAAGCTGGAAGGAATATCCTTCAGCTTTTATCCCATTGCCTTCTCTAATCTGTCTAAATACTTTATAGGAAACATCCTTAATAGTTCCTTGTATTGTTCCACAGTTAATCCTCTTACAGTAGTATATATTTTAATTTTCCCATCTACATCAGCTGCTTCAAACTTTTCCTTTATCTGTTCAAAATTTTGATTATTCTCCATTAATTCACCCCTTCATATATTATTAATTTTAGTATATTTTTATTATGTTTATAAAATATACTTTTATACAGATAAAATAAAAAGCCCTCTAATCTATCAAATTAAAGGGCAATTATATATGATAATTCACACTATGTTTTATAATTTATTATTTATAGTAACTCGTATAATACTGTATGTTTAGCCATATAAATCTATTATATCTCTAAATCATCAGGAATTTCCCAAGAATGATAAATTTCTTGAACATCATCGTTGTCTTCCAAAGTTTCTATTAATTTTACCATATTATTAATATCTTCATCATTAGTCAATACTGTTGTATTTTGAGGTAAAAAGGCCAGCTCTGCCATAGTAAACTCGTAGCCCTCTTGACTCAATGCATCTCTAATGTCATTGAAATCTTCAGGGTTAGTGATTATTTCATATCCAAATTCATCGCTTTCAAAATCCAAAGCTCCTAGATCAATAGCTTTAAGCATTAATTCCTCTTCATCAATGCTTTTATTCTTCTCAATAGCTAATACTCCTTTTCTATCAAACATAAATGAAACACAACCCGTTTGACCTAAATTTCCACCAAATTTATCAAAAGCATGTCTTACATCAGAAGCTGTCCTATTTCTATTATCAGTCAAACAAGATACATATACTGCTACTCCACCTGGACCATACCCTTCATAGGTAATCTCTTCATAGATGGCAGAACCAAGTTCTCCTGCACCTTTTTTAATAGCCCTTTCTATGTTGTCATTAGGCATATTTGCAGCCTTTGCTTTTTCAATTGCAGCCTTAAGCTGAGGATTATACTCAGGGTCTTTTCCTCCTTCTTTTGCTGCTACCATTATATATCGAGCTAATTTTGTAAATTCCTTAGCCCTTCTAGCGTCTTCTTTGCCCTTTTTATTCTTTATATTATTCCATTTAGAATGACCTGCCACAAATTTCAACCTCCTAAAAATTATTCTTATATATTTTATCACAATGTATATACTATACAATGAAATTATTCATTTTGGGGAACAAAAATTGGTGGAAAACTTCTTTTATGTTCGCTTATCCTATGCATCCTTTCAATTTTTTCCACTAAATCCTTAGGCCCTTTTTTATATAATATATAATCATCTAAAACATCATATCCAAATCCCATCTCATCTTCATCTGTTTGATCCTCCCATAAACCTGCTGTTGGAGCCTTCTCTATTATCTCCTTAGGAATTCCTAAATATCTAGCCATTTCCCAAACATCTCTCTTTGGAAAATAAGCAATAGGAAGTAAATCAACTCCACTATCTCCATGTTTAGTAAAATAACCTACGGTAAATTCCGATTTGTTACTAGAACCTAATACTAAATAATTGTATGACCCAGCATAATAATATAGTGTAGTCATTCTTAACCTTGGCTTTATATTAGCTTTAGCAAGATTATTAGGTTTCTCTATATGGGCTGCTTTAATGAGTTCATCATAAGTAGATCCTAAATCTACCTTTTCCGTTTTTAAATCTATACTATCCGCTACCAATAGAGCATGTTCTTCGTCTATAGGGTTACTATGACATGGCATAATTATCCCTAGTGAACTCTCTGGAAAAGCTTTTTTGGCTAATCCTGCCACTACAGCTGAATCCACGCCACCACTTAACCCAAATACCAATCCTTTACCATTAGCATTTTCCACCTTTATCCTTAACCATTCAACTATTTCATCTATAACTTTTTCTATATTATCCATATTTACTACCTCCATAATAATATAATTAGGTATAACTTATGCCCTTTTGGTAAAATTAATAATCAGTGACTATAAGCTTTTATGTAATTATTATACCATAAAGGAGGCACATATGGATACAAAGGTTCTTAAATTAGTTGGTATTGGTTTTGTGACAGGAATAATAAATGGATTGTTTGGTTCCGGTGGTGGAACCCTTATAGTACCAGCATTGGTATTCATATTAGGCTTAGAAGATTATAAAGCTCATGCCACTGCTATTTCCATTATATTACCATTATCTATCATTAGCACTTTTATATACTTAAAAAAAGATATAATTCAATACCAAATAGCTACAATGATAGCTATAGGTGGGGTGTTAGGAAGTCTTATAGGTGCCAAGTTTTTAAATAAAATACCCACTTCAGTCCTTAGAAAAATATTTGGTACTATAATTATCATTACTGCATTGAGGATGATATTTAAATGAAATTATTTATATTTGGGTTCTTATCGGGAATAATTAGTGGCATGGGAATAGGTGGTGGAACCATACTTATTCCTTCCTTAATTTTTTTTACTCCATTAACCCAACAACAAGCTCAAGGAATAAATCTTATAGTATTTATACCCGTAGCCTTTGCGGCTTTAATTGTTCATTTCAAAGAAAAAAATATAGAATTTAAATTTGTTAAATGGATAATATTGGGAGGTGTATTTGGAGCTTTAATTGGCTCCTTCATAGCAGTTAACATGGATTCTTCTAACCTAAAAAAATACTTTGGTATATTTTTACTATTCATAGGAATATATGAATTAATAAAAAAAGAATAGACCTTGATGGTCTATTAAATCATGGATTTCTTTCCTTTTTTATTAATGTTGCTAAAACACAATCATCATATAATATCTTAAACTCCAAAGCTTTAGCTTTTTCGATTACTTCATCATTATAAGTGCCTGGTTGAAACCAGATATATTCTATACCTAACTCTTTGGCTTCATCTAAAGTAGTTAAGCTAATCTTTGGAGGGACCACCATGTCTATAACATCCACTTTCTTAGGCAGTTCTTTTAATGAACTATATATCTTATGGCCTTGGATTTCATCATAATTAGGATTTACTCCATAGGTTTCATAATTGTGTTCTAATAGTTTCTTCCATATCTTATATCCATACTTCTTTTCATTAGCTGTAACCCCTACTACAGCCCAAGTTTTTTTGTCTAACATTTCTTGTTTTATCATAGAATCACCTCAATACTATTATACCCCCGTCACGTATATTATCCCAATTATTTTAATCTTTTCCCATTCTTCATGGGTATATATTCTTCTCCTATTTGTTCAATAAATACATTATCACTTGTCAAATCTATAATGGTTTTTTTAAAAAAATCCATCTCTGAGTATTTAACATATACAAAGATATTCACTCCATCATCATATACTATATCATCTATCAAGTAACCTTTTGTCATCAAATGATTCTCTATTATACCATATAAAGTATAATCTATTCGTATCTTTAATTTATAATGTAATATTTTTTCTATTATTATCCCTGACTCTAATCCAATCTTGGCCCCTTTAGTATATGCTCTAATAAGACCTCCAGTACCTAGTTTTATACCACCAAAATATCTAGTAACTACTACCACAACATTGCGAAGATCTTCCTTCTTAATTACCTCTAAAGCAGGAATACCAGCAGTCCCTGATGGTTCTCCATCATCACTATATCTTTGAATATTACTATCTTCTCCATAAACATAAGCATATACATTATGAGTTGCATCTCTATGTTTAGACTTTATTTTTTCTATAAAATCTAATGCTTCTTGTTCTGATTCAATAGGTTTTGCATATCCAATAAATCTAGATTTTTTTATAACTATCTCATCTTCCCCGTATTTATATATGGTTCTATAAACATTATCCATATCTATCTCCTTTCAAAAATAATACTACAATAAATTATAACATAAAAAAGAAAGGATAATATCCTCTAGGACACACCCTTTCCTTTAAACTATCTATTATTATAGATTACATTAAGCATATATTTCGTCTATTTCTTCATTCTTTATATCTAAATACCTTTTATAAGATAAACTTACTAGAGATTTATCTTGACTATGAGTAATCATATCTATGGCCTTATCTACAGAATAGAAACCTCCATCTTTAAATCCTTCTTCTTTGTTAATTTTATAATTGGAACTAGAAGCTTCCATAATATACCAAATAATTTTATTATATACTTCCTGTTTTCTTGACAAAGAAAAAAATTCGTAACTAGTTTCTCCTCCAGTAGAAACAATATTGGCACTAACGCCTGTTTCATACTTAACACGTCTTATAGCCGTCTCCGTTGGGAGTGAACCGTTACGAATTTTCCCCTTGGGTAATACCCAATGATCTTTATCATTTTTTAATATAAACACTCTGTCCCCGTCAAAAACCACACCACCTGCACAATTTCTAACAATCATTGGAACCAGCCTCCTTTATATTCTTATTATTATCATACCCAATGTAGCCTAATTATTCAATCAATTTTTAAAAATAAAAATGTTAACATAAAATATAGTCAGAGTATCTTTCAAAATCCACTTGATTTATACTAAGATTTAACCTAGTACCTTCTATTAAATATTCTATATAATCTACTTCATAATTATCTAAAAAATAATTGACTAAATTCTGCCTATCGTAAGGAATCATCAAATCAACTTTTTGATATTTTTGAGGTAGATTTTCTTCAATCATCTCTAACAAATCCCCTAAATTTGTACCTCTTTTACTAGATATGAATATTTTTTTATCCACATATCTACTATCATATACCAAATCTTCAATATTTGTTTCATCTATCTTATTAAATACAGTAATTATAGGCTTATCTAATACATCTAATTCTTTTAATATATTGTAAGTAGTTTTAATTTGTATATCTAAGTCGGAATTAGAAGCATCTACAATATGAAGAATTAAATCTGCATATTTTACTTCTTCTAAAGTCCCTTTAAAGGCTTCTATTAAATGAGTAGGTAATTTACTTACAAACCCTACGGTATCTGTTATTAAAAATGGCTGCCCATTAGGTAATCTTCCTCGTCTTAATGATGTGTCTAAAGTAGCAAATAACATATCGTATACAAATACCTTTTTATTTTTCTTTTCTTTGCCGCTTATCTCTATCAATCTATTTAGCAAGGTAGATTTACCAGCATTAGTATAACCTACTAAAGCAACTATGGGTAGATTAGACTTCTCTCTTCTATTTCTTTTTATATTTCTCGCCTTTTCTGCTTCTTCTAAAGCCTTCTCAATATTGTTTATCTCTCTTAATATATGACGTCTATCAGTTTCTAATTTCTGTTCTCCAGGTCCTCTTGTACCAATGCCTCCACCTTCCCTTGATAAATAGTCCCTAAAACCCACTAGTCTAGGAAGCCTATATTTTAGCTGAGCAAGTTTTACCTGTAGTTTCCCCTCTTTGGAACTAGCCCTACTAGCGAATATATCCAATATTAAATTGGTCCTATCAATTATCTTTCTATGGATAATATCTTCTAAATTTCTAATCTGAGCACCAGAAAGTTCATCATTAAATACTACCAAGTCTATATCCAATTCCTCACAATAGTTTTTAATCTCTTGGGCTTTCCCCTGTCCAATGTAGTATGCAGGTTCTATTGCATCTCTCTTCTGTACTACCCTTAATACAGCAATTCCACCAGCAGCATTAACTAGCTCCTCCAACTCATCCATAGAATTATTTATATCTATCTTATCCGTCATCAAATCTACACCTACTATTAAAGCCCTTTCCCTATTGGTTGTGTTTCCTATCAATATATCACCCTTTCACAATTACAATAAAGTTTATCCTATAGTATATTATATCATCATATTTAGATTTTATCTAATTATGTTCAATAAATTCTCCTTAGGTACATTTACATATTCTTCTGGTACATCTCCTACAATAATAGTTTCAGCAATGGGGATATTTGTAGTGATTCTTAAATTTTCTGATACCAAAGGTACTATCATCTTAATATCTGTTACTACTATAATATAGATTCTATGTCTCGTTTGATTTATCCCAGAAGATTCAAATTCCGTAGCAAAATCTACTGCTACTGAACCTTGAGGTATAATTCGAATATTTATACTTGGCAAAGTAATTATTTGAGTATCAAAAGCATTGCTAAGAGGCACCTTTATATTGGATTTTGACATCTCAGTTAGTTGTTCTTGAACCTCTATAGCAACTTCTGAAGCAATACTATTCATAAGAATAGTATTGGCCTGCATGAGAGTTACTTTCCCTTCATTATCGTATTTGACAAATATTAAATCATTATAATTTATATCCCTCTTTATCTTATTTTTTATAGTGTCATTAATAGCTTGAGTAGTAATTGCCCTTGCCCTAATTTCTGATATGGCTACTACAGTAGGCTTTATATTTTTATCAGTATACCTAAATAGGTATATGATTAATATTAATAGGGCAATAATCCATATTATAGAACGCTTTTTTCTGATTAGATGAATATAACGTTTCACTTTATCCCCTCCTAATATATATCTATGTAGTTTTATATATATTAGATTAGATTTAATTTGGAGATAATAATACTTTAAAAAAATGAAATTGTTAACATTGTCATATTTGTATGGTATAATTAATTTGTTTACTACCTTTTCTTAATTAAGGAGGTATTAGTATGTCAGAAGATAACAAGAATAAGCAAGATAAAAAGAAGCATAAAAAAAATAAGAAAAGTGGATTAAAAATATTTTTATTGGTATTAGTCATTGTAATAATAATAGGAATAGGAGCTACTGCTGGTATTGTTATAGCCATCGCTAAGGAAGCTCCTGAAATAGATCCAACAAATATTAGTGCTTTATTAAATCAAACTTCATTTATTCTTGATCAAAATGGTAATGTTATAGAAAAAAATACTTTTGATGATGAGATAAAATATAATAATGTATCATTTTGTTATAATCCAGGTCATTATGTT
>JAAYFV010000079.1 GCA_012728075.1 Tissierellia bacterium | reverse complement strand
TCTAAAAGCTATATTTGAAAAGCTTATGATATTTGTTCCATTATATAGAAAGCTTTTTTTATTTATATAATATCTTATAATCATAGAGAAAAAAGAACCAAATAGCCAATAGGTACCCCATATGATGAGAAGTACTGTAATCATAAGTGCAGTGCCAAATCCAAATCTTTCATAGTTAATTGCAATATAATAAGCTACTCCTATGATTATTATTGATACTATTCCCTTAAAATAATTAACTTTGGGAAGCTCTTCTTCCCTTTTTAATGAATTCATCAAATCTATTAAATTAGTTCTAATAATATCTAAATATCCTTTTAAAAATGTAATACCTAAAATAATTGAATAAAGAATTATTGTCTCAAGAATAGCTTTCTTGGATACGAAGAAATCTATCCTTATATTTAATAGAGCTACTTTTGCAAGCATCATCATAAACAATTTACTAAATAAAATTCCAAGCATTAATCCAATGACTAAAGACATTATTCCCAACAGTAATCCTTCTGAAGCAAATATAAAAGCTATTTTATAATTGTCAATTCCCATGAAAGCATATACACCTATTTCCCTTTTCCTTTGGTTTAAAAAAAAGTTGCTTGAATATACTATAAAAAACATCAAAAATATTATCATAAGTATAGAAGCCGTCATAGATGAGCCTTCAATATAAGCTGATATTTCTTTAGCCTCTAAAAATTGAGGATTATATCGCATAGATACAAAATTATAATAAGTAGCTACGGAAAAAACCATTGCCATAAGGTACAAACCATAAGTCTTTATATTTCTTTTGAAATTAATAATAGCTATCTTAAAAAAGTTCATCTACTCCACCTCCCATAGCTCCAAGGAAATCAATAATTCGCTTAAAAAACTCTTTCCTAGTAGAATCCTTGTCTATCCTAGCATGAATTTTCCCGTCTTTTAAAAATAAAATCCTTTTACAATAACTAGCTGCAAAAGCATCATGGGTTACCATGATTATAGTTGTATTAAACTCTTCATTCATTTGAGATAAGCATTGCAACAATTCCTGTGAAGATTTCGAGTCCAATGCACCAGTTGGTTCATCTGCAAAAACTATAGAAGGAGAAGTAATAAGAGCTCTGGCTGCAGCTACTCTTTGTTTTTGCCCTCCTGATAATTGATATGGATATTTTTTTAATTGGTCTTTTAATCCAAAGAACTTACTCAATTTTTCTATTTTTTCTTTTATTTCTTTTGGATTTACCTTTGAAAGAGCTAAAGGCAATGCCATATTATCTTCAACAGACATGCTATCCAATAGATTGAAATCCTGAAATATAAATCCAATATTATTCCTTCTAAATATCGAAAGCTCCCTATTCTTCATATTTAATATATTTTTACTTTCATAATATATTTCTCCAGAAGTAGGTTTGTCAATGGTAGATAAAATATTTAAAAGAGTAGTTTTCCCCGCCCCTGATGGCCCCATTATCCCAAGAAATTCTCCCTTATATACCTTTAAGTCAATATCTTCTATAGCTGTAAAAATTGCTCCTTTTGTACCATATTCTTTTTTCAACTTTTTTGTTTCAAGTACTATTTCCATATTGTCCCCTCCAATTTTACTTTCATTAGAAAAAATTCTCCCTTAATAAAAGAGAGAATAATCTTTAACTTTCATATATATTCTAATGTTTTAAACACCTTTATTCCATCACTTAAGGTGACAATATGAATATAAACATTACATCTATGTCACATTTAAATAATCAGATAGTTTATAAAAAATTATTCGAAATTCTGTAAATTTTGATACCTGAGAAGATACCTTAATATTAATATTCAGCTTATCTGCAACCTTTTTACAAATATAAAGCCCCATACCTGTGGATTTCCCTGTTTTTCTTCCATTGACCCCTGTAAATCCTCTATCAAAAATTCTATCTATATCTTTAGCAGGGATGCCCATTCCATTATCCCTGATGGAAAGTATTATACTTTCATCATTTTCTATTGCAGAAATCTCAATTTTCCCACAGACATCTACATATTTACAAGCATTGTTGATTATCTGTTCCAATACATAACAAACCCATTTGCTATCTGTAAATATATTAAAATCCAAATCCCCAATTTCTACTTCTATCTTTTTATATAAAAAAGAATTGACGTTATTCTTGATTATACTTTTTACTAGTGTTCCTAAATTGAACTCTTCGACTATAAAATCTTGGGAATAGGTTGAAGCTCGACTAGTATATAGTACTTGATTTATGAGAAAATTTATTCTTTCTATCTCTTGCCTTAATTCCTTTGATGTATCATATAATCCTTCATCTTCCATTTTATCAGCTATAAGCTCACATATAGATAAAGGTATTTTTATTTCATGAACCCATTTTGTTATATAATCATTTATTTCATATAGATCTCTTTTAAAAATTTTTACTTCCTCTAACTTTTCCTTGTTTTTAAAATCTACTATTTTTCTCATTAATAATTGTTCTAGTTTTTCTCCCTCTGGAAGATAAGGATCTATTTCTCTTTGAACATTTAGGGCATTTTCAAGCTTCTTATAGGCGTTTTTCCATCTCATATAACCTATGATAAAAAATACAATAAAAATAGAAACAAAGAGTATATTCATATACAAAATATCTAACATTGATTTGTCTAAATCAGTGCTTGTTATCAACATTAGATTGATTATTAATATTATTAATAAAAAGCAAAGATAAATTAATTTATCCTATGATACTATTTATAATTTTTGAAATGGTCTCTTTGATAATAGTAATAGAAGGAT
>JAAYFV010000078.1 GCA_012728075.1 Tissierellia bacterium | reverse complement strand
GGGATTCTAAACCTGATTGGCAGATATTGATGGATTTAATGAACAGGCTTGGCTATAATAAAAAATATTTACATCCCTCTGAGATTATGGAGGAGATTAGAACCGTGGTACCCCAGTATGGAGGTATTACTTACGATAGGATAGAAGAAGAGGGGATACAATGGCCCTGCCCAGACTTAGAACATCCAGGGACGAAATATCTTCATAAATCCGCTATAGCTAGAGGTAGAGGATTATTTATGCCTGTAGATCATAGAGATAGTGCTGAATTAGCTGATTCAGAATATCCTTTTATATTTACCACTGGAAGGATATTATACCACTATCATACTAGAACTATGACTGGTAGAGTAGAAGGATTAAACAAGATTTCTTCTGAATCCTATGTGGAGATAAGCGAGGTAACGGCTAATAAATTAGGCATAACCGACGGGGAAAAGGTTAGACTGGCTTCAAGGAGGGGAGAGATAATAACAAGGGTTAAGATAACCGATATAATAGATGAAAATGTTTTATTTATGCCTTTCCATTTTGCTGAAGGGGCGGCAAACTATCTAACCAACACAGAACTGGATTCTATTGCAAAGATTCCAGAATTGAAGGTAGCTGCTGTTAGAATAGAAAAAATAGGGAGTTGAGCCTATGAAAAAATATGAATATATATTAAGATATGCTATGCAGATGGAATTAGACGGATATAACTTTTTTAAGGAGAAAGCTGAAGAGTTTATAGATCCAACTACTAAAAATCTATTTTTAAAGTTAGCAGATGTGGAAATGGATCACTATAATTTGCTTAAAGCCCAGTTTGAAAACTATCTAGAAAGGGATTCCTTCGATTTGGATACAAATTTATTTAATAGAGATGAAGATAATATATTTAAAAAGAGGGAAAAATCAGAGCATATAGATGATACCCTAGTAGAGTCCAATGTGCCAGATATTACCATATTGAGAATGGCCTATCTAATAGAGAGGGATTATGCTGAGTTTTATAGAAAAGCAGCAGAAAAGGCACCTGATGAAGATGCTAAGAGATTATTTGAAAGACTAGCTAAATGGGAAGAAGGCCATGAAAAACTTTTTAAGGAAGAATACGATAGAAAGATGGAAGAATATATGAATCTTCCTTGGGGTGGTTAATATGTTTAAGGTAGGAATAATTACTGCTAGTGACAAAGGTTTTACTGGACAGCGAGAGGATTTAAGTGGAAAGGCCATAATGGATATATTAAAATCAAAGGGCTATGAAGTTAAACGAAAAGTAATTCTTCCTGATGATGAGGATAAGCTTTTTAAAGAGATGGTCTATATGGCCGATGAGCTAAAGGTAGATTTAATTCTAACCACAGGGGGTACAGGTTTTAGTAATAGGGATGTAACCCCTGAAGTTACTGTAAAGGCTTGTGATAGAATGGCTAATGGAATTGCTGAGGCTATGAGATATTATAGCCTTAGCATTACACCACGGGCTATGTTATCTAGAGGGGTGTCTGGTATACGTGGGGAAACATTGATAATAAACCTTCCAGGAAGCCCAAAAGCTGTTAAGGAATCTTTAGATTATGCAATAGATAGTATCCATCATGGGTTGGAAATACTCACTGGGCAAGGAGGAGAATGTGCTAGGTGATAATATGAAAAAATTTGGAACAGCAGTTATTTTAGCAGGTGGTAAGAGTACCCGAATGGGATTTGATAAACAGCTGTTAAAGATCGATGAAAGAAGACTTATAGATAATTTAAGAAATAAGTTAAACAAAACATTTGATGAAATAATAGTAGTAACTAATAAATCAGAATACTACCTAGGTTTTAGCGATAAGATAACCAAGGATATAATAGTGGGGAAGGGTCCCCTCTCTGGTATCCATGTGGGATTAGTAGAAGCCAATAGCCATTATGTATATTTTGTAGCTTGTGATATGCCCAATATAAATATGGAATATATTGATTATATGATGGAAGAGCTAGAGAATCTAGAGGTTAAAGCTTGTGTAACTAGATATGGTAAGTGGATTGAGCCCTTTAATGCTTTCTATTCTAAGGATATGATATGGGATATTGAGCAACATATATTACAAGGGGCAAGATCGGTAAATTCATTACTAGATAAATTAGAAGTTCATTATATCGAAGAAGAGATGGCTAGAACTTTTAGTCCTAATTGGGATATGTTTTTAAATCTAAATACCAAAGAGGACTTAGAATATTTTCTGAAGATAATTGGAAGGGAGAATTGGGGAATATAGCCATGGATAGCATTAAAAATGTGGAAATTTTAAGGATTAAAGGAGATAACTTCAACGTAGAAGAAGACATAGTGGTGAAAGAATACCCCTTTACCATATTTATCAATGATGTAGAGCTTATAACCCTATTATGTAGCCCTACTTCCCTAGAATACCTTGCTCTAGGATTTATATATTCAGAAGGGCTTATAGATTCCTTGTCCAATGTAAAAAAGATTACCATTGACGAAGATAAGGGTATAGGCTATATGTATTTAGATAAGCTAAATGAGTTTAGTAATAAATTTATGGGGAAAAGAACTATTACCTCTGGTTGTGGGAAAGGAACAATATTCTACAAT
>JAAYFV010000077.1 GCA_012728075.1 Tissierellia bacterium | reverse complement strand
CTTCAATATTTAAACTTACTATGTTAGCTTTATTTTTTGTAACTAATATTTTTATATATTAATTTCTCTTTAATAAATTTTATATCATCTTCTATAAATCTATGTTGAATCTGGCTAACATCAAATTTAGCAATTTTAAATGCAAATTGCATAAAATATCCACCTAAAATAGCCATAAGGAATGTTCCTATCCCTACGCTACCTCCTAATATGTAACCAATAGATACTGCAATGATTTCTTGAATATTTTTAATAAACCTTACTGATTTATTGCTCTTTTTTACAAGAGCAATCATAAGTCCATCCCTAGGGCCTGAACCCCAGCCAACACTTAGGTATAAATAACAACCAAATCCTAAGACTAATAGTCCTAAAAGCATCATAATTAAACTGGGCAAAAATTTGTTGAATATGGGAATTAAATTATTTAACATTAGAAAATCGATAAATATTCCTATAAACAACATATTAAATATAGTACCCCAGCCAACCTTTTCTCCAAATATACTGCTTAACGCTACTATACTAATACCTGTTAAAATATGAGCTCTCCCTATTGTAATGCCAGTTAAATTTGACAGCCCTTGATGGAAAACATCCCAAGGGGCTAATCCTAAATTTGAATTTATAGTCATTACTATACCTACAGCACATACAAAATAACCAAAAAATAATTTTATAAAGGCTAAAGCACTTTTTCCCATATAAAAACCCCTTTTTATTATACTATTAGGTTCTATTATATCATTTTAATAGCCTTTTAGAAACTAATTTTAATATAATTTATATTAATATACTTATCCTTCTTATGCTTACAGCCAGGGATGGAAGTTGTTATTTAAATTGATTTTTTTAAACTTTCCTCATCTAATATAATAATTTTTCTATGTCCTATTAATTTTATCCAACCCATATCTTGAAAATAGGACAATTTTCTACTTAAAGTTTCCTGGCTCATGCCAATATGGGAGGCTAAATCCTTTTTACTCATTTTAAGAACTACTTCTCCCTCATCATTGGCTAGATCCAATAAAATTTCAATAATTCTAGTTTCCACATTATGAACTCCCAAATGCTCTATTAAATTTTCTGCTCTTTCTAATCTAGAGCTTAATTCTTCTAAAACTTTAAAAGCTATAGTAGGATATTTAACCATTAGGTTTTTTAACTTTTCTCCATCTATTACACATACTGTTGTATCTTCTAATACTTCTGCATTATCATTCAATGGTCCATGTACAAATAGGGACAATTCTCCCATAAAATCACCTGGACCCAATATTCTAATAACCTGTTCTTTTCCTGTGGGGGAAATCCTAGATATCTTAACCTTACCCTTATGGATTACAAATAATTTTTCCCCTCTATCTCCAGCCATGTAAACCATTTCACCTTTTTTATAACTTCTAGCCACTGTAATCCTAGCTACTTCCATCATTTCATTATAGGTTAATGTATTAAATATTGGTACTATTTCAATACAAGTTTTTTCTTTTTTGTCATGTTCACAACCACAACTCATTTAAACACCTCATTATAATTAGGTAAATTCTATATTTATCATAATACCCAATAATATTCTATAATCCTCATAGCTTTCACAAAAGAAATCTATAAATTATGCCTATTCTATACCTATCTAACTATGGGAAAATCAAGAGGTACAAATCTTAGTCTCATTCTATTTCCTACTGTTCGTATAATATTTTCTTACTTCTTCCCTTTTCTCCGTATCCTAATAATCTTACTGCATTTACTATTACCAACAATCCGCTTATTTCATGGATTAACATACCTGAAGATAGAAATACGACCTTACCTAATACTCCTGCTAATAAAGCAGCTGCAACTATAATGGCAAAGTATATATTTTGTTTCATATTTCTCACTGTAGCTCTACTTAGGCCAATAGCATAGGATAATCTTTTTATTTCGTTGGACATTAACACCACATCTGCCGTTTCCATAGCTACATCGGTACCTGCACCGCCTATGGCAATACCTAAATCTGCTGAAGCTAATGCGGGAGCATCATTTACCCCATCCCCAACCATTGCTGTTGCCCCAAATTTTTCTTGTAATTTTTCCAAGGTTTGAACCTTTTCTTCTGGTAAAAGTTCTGCATAATATTCATCTATCCCTAATTCCTTTGATATAGCAGAGGCAGCTCTTTTATTATCTCCAGTTAGCATAACTATCTTTTCAATGCCTTGTTTTTTTAAATTTATTATAAGTTCCTTAGCATCTTCCCTAACGGTATCTGCAATGGATATAGTTCCTAATACCTTTTCCAGATCTGAAACTATAACCACCGTTTGACCATGTTCCTCTTCACTTTTTATATAATTTTCTTCCCCTTCCGTTATGTTGACATTATTTTCCGTTAATAATTTTCTATTTCCTATTAAATATATTTTCCCTTCTATTTTTACCTTTAATCCCTGACCTGTAATTATCTCAGCTTCTTCTGGAGACTCTCTTAATTCTCCATATCTTTCTTCATAGACTTCAATAATTGCCCTAGCCAATGGATGTTCTGAATAGCTTTCACCTATTGCAGTAATCTTTATTAATTCTTCTTCGTCTATATTAAAGGTCTTCACATTGGTTACCTTAGGTTTACCTTCTGTTAAAGTTCCAGTTTTATCAAAGGCTAATACCTTGATTTTACCTAACTTCTCCATTATTTCTCCACCTTTGACCAAAACCCCATGTTTTGCTCCATTACCTATTCCTGCCACTATAGAAACTGGAGTTGAAATAACCAAGGCTCCTGGACAAGCTATTACCAATAATGTTAGAGATAGTACTAGATCCTTTGTAAATAAGAACAATAATGCTGCTAAAATTATTATGGCAGGAGTATAGTATCTAGAAAATACTTCTAAAAATTTTTGGGTTTTTGCTTTTTTGTCTTGAGCCTCTTCTACCATTTCTAAAATCCTAGCAAAGGTAGTATCATCCCCAACCCGATCTGCTTTTATCTTTAAATACCCTGACTCAATAATAGTACCAGAAAACACAGTATCTTCCTCTGTTTTACCTACTGGAATAGATTCTCCTGTAATTGCAGCCTGATTTATATAAGCGTTCCCCTCTATTATGGTACCATCAACGGCAATCTTCTCTCCTGGTTTTACTATTACTATATCTCCTTCCACTACTTCATCTGGTAAAATTTCTACTTCCACTCCATCTCGTATTACCCTAGCTATATCTGGTGCCAAATCCAATAAGGATTTAATTGAAGATCTAGTTTTCTCCAATGTTTTAGATTCTAAATAATCCCCTAGCATGAATAGAAAGGTTACCGCTGCTGCTTCCCAGTACTCTTGTAAAAACATAGCACCAATTACTGCTAGAGATACTAATGCATCTATGCCTAAAATTTTATATCTTAAAGCCACAAAGGCATTCTTCATAATGGGTAATCCTGCTATAATGGCAGCACTTATCATAAATATATTTCCATACCATATATTTAAATCTGTTCTATTTAATATGAAAGATATTATAATCAATATTCCTGAAAGTAAAACCCTATGGCCCTTATTTATTCTCACCATATTCCCCCTTCTAAAATTATTTTTCACCTAATACCTTATATCCTAATCTTTCAATTACCAGTTTTATGTCCTCAGATTTTACTATAGATTCATCAAAAGTAACTTTTGCTTTACTTGAATTAAATAATACTTCCGTCTCTTTCACACCTTTTGTCTTTTTTAATGCTCCCTCTATCTTTGCCATACAAGATGGACATGTTAATGTTTCTAGTTTATAAGTCTTAGTTGTCATAAAAAATTCCTCCCTGTTTTTTATTTTGTACTTTTATTATAAAAAATATAGCATTCCCATACTTTGATCTAAATCAAATTTTAAAATCTTTTTTTAAATATTTAAAGGTCAGATAATTTAAAAACTTATCTGACCTTTAATAATGAAATCCACAGCTATCTTCCTATTAATTATATGATAGATTTCCTTTTAAACCATCCTCTAGAAAATATACCTTGCAAACAAAAATAGGAAAGAATAACTCTTGTTCTATTTAAAACACTGTTACTATTCCCCATGATCGCCTTTATTACTAAATTTCATATCTCCTAATCTTATCATATAGGGTGGTTTTGCTAATATTCAAGGCTTCCATAACCATCTTCTTGTCCCCTTTATAATAGTCCAATGCTTGTTTTATTAGGTTTTTTTCATAGTTTTGAAGGGCTTTTTTCAATGGAATTATCCCTTTAAAATTAATATCCTCTTCATCTATATCTAAGGCTATATGCTTGGATAGGATGGTTTTTCCTTCTGATAAATTTATGGCTCTTTCCAATATATTTTCCAATTCTCTTACATTACCTGGCCAATTATATTTGGTAAGTAATTTCATAGCTTCAGCAGATATTCTCTTATGTGCACATCCTATTTCTTCACATATTCTAGGAAGTATAGTATCGGCTAATATATGAATATCCTCTATCCTTTCCCTTAGAGGGGGTATCCATATGGGGAAAACATTTATCCTATAGTATAGATCTTCTCTAAATCTTCCTTCTAACATCTCTCTTTCCAGATTCTTGTTGCTTGCTGCAATTACTCTAACATCTACTTGTACCTTTTCTGTTCCTCCTACTCTATAGAAAGATTTATCCTGTAGAACTTGCAATAATTTTACCTGGAGATTGATAGGTATATCCCCAATCTCATCTAAAAATATAGTACCTCCATGGGCCATTTCAAAATATCCTATTTTACCTTCTTTTCTAGCACCAGTAAAAGCCCCTTTTTCGTATCCAAATAGTTCTGATTCTAAAAGGCTAGCAGGTATGGCACCACAGTTTACATGGACAAAAGGCTTGTCTTTGAACTTACTATTTTCATGAATAGCCTTTGCCAATAGGGTTTTTCCCGTACCACTTTCTCCCAATATCAATACAGTGGAATTAGTTCTAGATGCTTTTAAGGCCAACTTCTTTACATGATTTATCTCTTTACTCTCTCCTAAGATATTAGGAAAAGCCTTGTTGAGCACTTTTTCATCTTTAAGTTGACCTTCCATCTTCTCTAAATTTAAAAGGGCTTCATCCCTCTCCCTTATTACCTTTCTAATTTCCGATATATCTTCTACTTTTAGTGCTGCACCTATCCTTTCACCATCCTTATCTACAGGTATTAATGTACACATAGTTGGAAAACCATTTATCTCTTTAAATTGGTCTGTATAGCTAATATCCTCACCTTTAGCTACTCTATAGAATTCATTTATAGTATCACTACCTTTATGGATTTCAAATATATTCTTACCTATGACATTTAAAAGCTGAGTGTTTTCTCCTTTTGCCCTATATTGGCCTCCTTTTAATATATCCTTTACACTTTCACCTTTAGCAGTATAGCCTTGAGCTTGGTAAAACTTTATCTTATTGGTTTTACCATCTATTATCACCATGTGACCTATGGCATTTATATAAAGCATAGAAAATTTTTGTCCATCTACTTCTATGGTAATTATCTTGTTTACAAAATCTATGCTTACCCCTATAGAAATACCTGAATAAACTGTATTCAATTTAAAAGTGTCTTCTTTGTCTTCCTCTTTTATATATTTATAGATAGGAGGAATTGTGCCTTGTTGGAATTGGCCTATGGCTATTAAAGCATCACCTTTTCCTATATTGGAATCCTCAATCCCTAAACATCTAAGGGAAGAGGAGTCTAGATTTCCATCATCCCTTCCTAGAGAGTTATCCCCTATTATTACTATATCCCCTTTGCTAATTTCCCCCGAATCATGACTTATCTGTTGGTTGTGGGATATACCAAATATGTCCTTAGCTTTGTCATTATATATCTGTATAATTCCATCCTTGTCTATAACTATGAATCCTTCTGACATCATATCGGTAAATAGCTTTATATAGTATTTAGAATTATATATCATATAATCACCCTTTAGTCGTATATTACATTTCCTATTTCACCAAATCCAAATCCCGGTTTATCCTCTAAGCTTATCTTATATTCATCATATTGAGCCCCTCCTTTTACAGGATCTTTTGCTAATAAATTAGGGCTATCTAGATCAAATCTAGTTATAATCTTCTTCCCTCCTGCTAAATGAGCAGCTGCCGTAAGTCCAATTTTGCTCTCCATCATACAACCTAACATACATTCTACTCCAAAGGTTTCAGCAATATGACATATCTTTATAGCATTGTGTATTCCACAGAATTAATGTGTCCATATTAAGGGATAAATTCCTTCGCTAAATATACCATGTCTAAATAGGTTTTTTCATAAGAGGCTTTAATGTCTACAGGAGTTATAGCAGTCCTCATGACGGAAATATACTCCATCTTATCATCTACCTGTTTATAATAGCCAGAAAATTGATGGATCATATAATGTTTACCCTCATGTTCTCCCAGATATAACATGGTATGTCCAGGCATGTATAGTATACTAGCTGGAGGTATTTCCTTTAATCTTTCCAATCTATCATCTAGTCCTTCTATATAGGGGAAATCATATATCTTGCCTATATTCCTTTTACCTTGCTCCATAGTATTTCTTGGTAGTTTTAGTCCAAAGCTTCTGTGAATATCCATTATAAAAGCTGAACAATCCCTACTATTATTCATACCGCCCCATCCATATACTTCATCCTTAAGCTTAAAGGCTTGTAACAATATATTCTCCTTAGTATAAGGTAGATATCCTTTATATAATCCTTTGGATTTTACCAATCTCTTTTCCATAAAATTTAATTTGCCCTCTTCATCTCTCTTAGGGAGCAATACCTTATAGCTAGTATCATCTTCCTCTATTAACGGTATCCTAACCCCCATATCGTATAGTGTATTATCTATAAATATTTGTCTATCTACAACCACCAGAAAATTGGGACTATTGTAAAGCTTAAATATCTCCTCTTTATCTCCTAAGGCCACATCTTCTTTGGGAATCCAGCCTATATAATTATACATTCTACCAAAATACCATTCTCCATCTTTGCTTTCCCAATATATAACTAAGGGTTCCCAAGGATATATGGCGGTTTCCATAAATCTGTCAAATTGATAATCCTCCCTTTTTTTAAAAGAGGATTGAAAGGTAGGAAAGGTCCTTAAATTGGTCCTTTCTGTGGTAAGACCAAAGTGTACAGAAATTTTATCTTCCATATAATCCAAATTCATATTGGAAATTAGAGTATCATAAAAGTCCTTATCCATTAAATTACCTTGAATATCGTATCTTTCTTCATTAGGTATATTACTTGTGTTTTTTATCAAAGATATAAGATAGATCTTATCTATAATTGGCTCCTGTTCCTCTAAATTTATTAAAGATTCTTCCCTTTGAAAATTCCTTTTATTAAATTCTTCTATCTCCCCTGAATTCATTAGCTCCTTATCTCTAGCCTGTATTTTATCTATCCAAAATTCTGGATCTTCTAGGATTAATTTTTCTTCCACCGACTGAACCATTGCCTCTTCCTCCATATCTTCAATAGGGATTGTTTTTAAAAAATAAATGGTTAATATCAAAAGCACTATAATAACTATTAATTTATGATTATTTTCCAAAAAAATCACCTCAAAGGGTAATATCCCATGGATATTTTCATATAAAAATGCTTAAGTCTAATTCCTGAGAGAGGCTTTTAAGCATTCCCCGTCCCGTTATAGAGTTTCCATATTTATCTAAAGCAGGTCCATATACTCCTATTCCGTATTTGTTTGGCACTATCCCTAGTATTCCCCCTGCTACTCCAGATTTAGATGGTATACCTACTTCTACGGCATACTGGCCACTAAAATTGTACATACCACAGGTAGTCATTATTGCTGTTATTATATTAGCAATTTCCTTAGGATAATGTATGTACCCATTAGGAGTTCTACATCTGTTTGCAAAGAAAGCACCTATTTTAGCTAAGTGGATACAATGGATTTCTATGGAACACTGTTTAAAATATGCATCTAATATCTCCTCTACTTCCCCTTCTATTAATCCCTTATCCTTTAATAGATAGGCCATGGCTTTATTTCTATTGCCAGTGTGCTTTTCCGATAGATATACCTCCTTATTATAAGATATACTTTCATCCTGGGTAATATCTCTAATTATATTCAATAATCTAGTAAATTTTTCATCTCCTCGTCCCTTTATTAGAGAAGTGGTAACTATGGCTCCAGCGTTTATCATAGGATTAGAAGGTTTTTCCTCTTCACACAATTCTAATTTATAAAAGGAATTAAAGGGTTCATCGGTAGGCTCCATACCCACCCTTTGAAATACCCTATCCTTTCCTTGATCTATTATGGCAAGCATCAAGGATATTACCTTGGATATACTTTGAATAGTAAATTTTTTAGTATAATCTCCACTACAATATATATTCCCCTTAATATCCATAATGCAAATCCCAATATCATTAGGATTTGCATTAGATAGGGCTGGTATATAGTCTGCCACCTTTCCATACTGGACTAAATATTTATTTTCTTCTATTAATCTATCCAACATATTCTCCATATAATAGCCCCCTTATTATACTATTCTCCTATACATAAAGTTAGCAACATAAATAATAGAATTATGATGAAAATAATCCTTGAAAAATTCAAATATCCATCAGATGGTTATGCATCTTTTAGTGAATATCAAAATCAGTACCACCTATAAACTCCCTTAGTATGGAATTAGGTGGAATTCTCTTCTCATCTTCAATGTCTTTAAAATAGTTTAAAAACCTCAATAATCTTTTAGATTCAGAGTAATATATACTGCTATTATCTACCTGTTTTAATAAAGGTACAGCATGTTTTTTCAATACTGATAATTCATATACTAAAGCTGAATCAAACATAATATCCGCTTCTTCTTGATAGGGAAATATGTTTTTTTCTTCTCCTTTGGTAACTCCTTCCCAAAGCTTAAAGGTTCTAAATATATCATTTCCTCTATATAAATTATCCCTTACCATTCTCCTTATAAGTCTAGTATCAGTAGTAGAAATCCTATTGTGGGCATCAATGTTTAATTGAGTTAAGGCAGATATATATATTTTAAATTTATTCTTCTCTGGAATATAGGTAGCTAGTCTAGGATTTAATCCATGAATACCTTCCACTATTATTGGATGATCCTTATCTACCTTTATTTTTACACCTGATTTTTCTGATTTCCCAGTAACAAAATTGAACTTAGGTAATTCTATCTCCTCTCCTTCTAAAAGCTTAACCAAATCTTCATTAAATCGTTTTAAATCAATAGCTTCTAATGCTTCATAATCAGGTTCTCCCTCTTCATTTAAAGGGGTAAGTTCTCTATCCACAAAATAGTCATCTATAGAAATAGATATAGGTCTTTTACCATTGACTTTAAGATGAACAGCTAATCTTTGAGCAAAGGTGGTCTTTCCTGAAGAAGAAGGTCCTGCTATTAATATCATATTTATATCGTCATCTTGACAAATCATATCAGCTATTTTAGCAATATTCTTTTCGTGAAGAGCTTCTGATACCCTTATTACTTCATATATATTTTCATTTTCTATCTTCTCATTTAAAGAACCTACATACCCTAAGTCCAATATATCTGCCCATTGAGTAGCTTCCTTAAATACCTTGCTTAATTTCTTCTGTTCTTTAAATTCTGGCAATTTATTTTGGCTTTCCCTAGTTGGAAATAGTATTATAACCCCTGGATAATAGTATTTTAAATCAAATACCTTTACATAACCTGTAGACGGAGCAAGATAACCGTGAAATCCATCTACATAATCTCCTATTCTATATATTTGAATTTCTTCCCTATTTAAAGTGTTATATAATCTTATTTTGTCTTTATGTCCATATTTTTCAAACAAGGCTATTCCTTCTTTAAAAGGTACTTTTTCCCTTATAATTGGTATGTCCTCTTTTATAATTTCTTCCATTTTTGATTTTAACAATTCTATTTCACTAAAAGTTATGGATTTTTCTTCATCTAATTCTGCATAAAGTCCTTTGTTTAAGGAATGTTCTATTTTAGCTGTACAATCCGGAAATACTTCTTTACAAGCCATTATGAATACAGCTGATATAGTTCTCTCGTATATCCTATGTCCATCCTTTTCACATATATCCAAAAATTTTATATACATATTCTCTTGGACTTTTTTCCTTAGATGATATATTTGATTATTTATCCTAGCACCTAAATATTTTTTATAATCTTTGTCGTATACTTCCTTAGCTAGTTCTTTTAACGTATTATCCTGTTTAGTATATACTTCCCCTATTCCTTCAACATAAACTTTTATTTTATTTCCCATATTAATTTCCCCCTATTCTTGTTTCCTTTGAAATAGCTCCTTCTCAATTTTGTCAAACCTTTTGTCAGCTTTTCCAATAAATTGTCTGTTATTTAAATAGTCTAAAGGTTCATCTAGCCCATGAAATACCAATTTATAGCTATGAAGAAACTGACTTTCCAATCCATATATTTGTCTAAAAAACTCATTGGTCTTCCTGTGACCATATTTTATATCCCCTATAATAGGATGACCTATAGAAGCTAAATGAGCTCTTATTTGATGGGTTCTTCCAGTGATTAGTTGTATCTCAAGTAGACTATATCCCTTAGAATTAGCTATAGGCATTATCCTTGTGATGGTTTTTTTAGAATCCCCCATAGGCTCTTTTGAAATCTGCACCTTATTTAATTCTTCATCTTTAACCAAATATCCTTCCAACACTATCTCTTTATCTACTATTCCTTTGACTATGGCCTTATAATACCTATGAATTTGGTCATTTTTTATTCCTTGGTTTATCATCCTTAAAGCTTCATAGTTTTTAGCTCCTATAATTATTCCACTGGTATTTCTATCTAGTCTATTACATATAGCTGGAGTAAAGGTCTTTTCAATTCTTGGATTATACTCCCCTTTTATATGTAAGTAGTGGATCATACTGTCTACTATATTGTTCCCATAATCCCCCTTTGCCGAATGGGATAATATGCCTACTGGTTTGTTTATTAATATTATATTCTCATCCTCATATATTATTTTAGGAATTAAAGGGCTCTTTATTATCTCCTCTTTTGCTACAAATTTATCTATGGTTTCATCAGCAAGATATAGTTGAATAGCGTCCCCTTCTACTATGATAGTATCGGGATTGGCTTTTTTCCCATTTAGTTTAATATTCTTTTTTCTAAGCATCTTATATATAAAACTTTGAGGTGCTTTGGAAAAATATTTTTTTAAAAACCTATCCAGCCTTTGCTCTGCTTCATTTTTGTTAATAATTATCTCTTTCAAATTTTTATCACCTTTTCTATGTTCTTGTGTTATAATTATATTATACATTGGGGAATTTTCAAAACCCTAATTTAGTGAATGCCATTTAAAGAGGTGAGTTTTCATGAAAAATTTTTTTGAAAAATTGAAAGATATTCTATACGATGGTATAGATTATATAATGATGGTCTTAGTAATTATAGTAGTTGCTCTAATTATCAATTGGAGATTAGGCGGGCTATTCACTAATAATGATATGAATATCTCCTCTATTAAATCTCCAGGGGAAGCTACCCAAGGAGAACCCAATACCACAGATGATGAAATCCATCAGGAAAAGTTAGAAGATAATAAAGAACCTGATGATGAAAATCCTCAGGAGAAAATCATTAAAATAACCATACCTCCTGGCTCTCTACCATCAAAGATTGGAAACATTTTAGAAGATAATGGGTTAGTAGAGGACAAAAATGCCTTCGTACAAAAGGCTATCGACTTAAACTTGGAGACCAAATTAAAGTACGGAGAGTTTGAGATATCCAAGGATAGTTCTATGGAAGAAATATTGGATATACTTACCAAATAATAGAAGCTTCTTTCTGGATCCTTTTTCCATTGTCAGAAAGAAGCTTCTATTGTTTTTTGCTATAATCTAATATTTCTCATTTATATAATGGTCTATTAAGGATTCTTTTTTTCCTTCTATAAATACTCCCTCTTCTCTTAAAATTTTTAATAACCAACGGCTTTTAGAGTGGAAAATGGCCTCTTTATAATCCAATAGCACTATTTCATATAATTTATCCCTTAAGTATTTAGACTCAACTTTTATAAAATAAGCCTCTACATTTTTGAACTCTAAATGTTTCAATAATTGTAATGTAGCTCTATCCTTTTCATGATAATAATGATTACCCATATTCTTATAATATATATAGTAATCGTCATGTTTCCCTGATTTTCTAATATCTTTGGCTAACATAGTATAATATTTTGCCAAAACATTAAAGTATTGATAATTATACATCCCCTTCTCAAAACTATCAATTCTACTGAATGGTTTTATGTTCATCTCCTGGACGAAATCAAAATTAGATTCTAAAAACTCCTTTTTTGATATATCTCCATTGCTATACTGGATAATAAGGGAACTTCTGTTCTCAAAGAATGTATCAAATATACCCTTACTTTTATAATACGCCAATTATAACACCCTATCTAAATATAATTTTATATTTAATTAGATTATATCACAAACTTCAATATTTTTCTTTTAGTAAATGGATTTCTTCTTCTGTTAATTCTCTATATTCCCCTGGTCTTAAACTTTCATCTAATCTTAATAGCCCTATGGATAGCCTTTTTAAATATACTACTTCCATATTAATAGTTTCAAACATCCTTTTTACCTGATGGTATTTTCCTTCTTTGATAGTTAGTTTTACCTTAGAATATATATCAGATTCAAGTATCTCCAATGTTGCTGGCAAAGTCTTATATCCATCGTCTAATAGGATTCCCTGTTGAAAGTATTTTTTATGTTTTTCTTCTACAAATCCACGAACCTCTACATAGTAAGTTTTTTCTACTCCCTTTTTGGGGGACAAAAGCTCGTGGGCTAGTTTGCCATCATTGGTAAGTAATAATAATCCTTCCGTGTCTTTGTCCAACCTTCCTGCAGGGAAAAGATTGAATATAATATATTCTTCGTCAATAATATCCAATACAGTCCTATTGATTGGATCATCTGTAGACGAAACAATACCTTTAGGCTTGTTCATCATAATATAGATATACTCCCTATATATAATCTCCATACCATCCAGAGTGATAATATCTCCATAGGGATCTACTTTGAAATTTTTTCTATTAATCATATGCCCATTTACTTCAACCCTGCCCTCTCTAATAATTTTTTCTACATCCTTCCTACTTCCATATCCCATATTTGAAAGTACCTTGTCCAATCTCTCTTTTTTTCCCATAGAATTCTCCTTTTTCTACTTATTAGTGGAAGTTTATATGCTCATTAGACTATTATACTATAGTTTATATCATTTTTTAATTCATTGAAATAACCTATAGTATAATTTTTAAAAAAGAACACAAAATAATTATAAGTATTAGCAATATCCTTAATGTATAGGAGGGAATAATCATGCATAAGGAAAACAATAAAGAACCACTAGATGGTGTTAAATGCATAGTTAATACCTGTCATTACCATCTAATGGGAGATCAATGTGGGGCACATAAGATTGAAATTCAACCAAGGAATGCATCTACTACTGAAGAAACCGACTGTGCTACCTTTAGACCTCATGATATCATGGAATAGAATAGACAGGGTACCCTGTCTATTCCATTCCTAGTTCTATAGAATCATCCTTTAAATCTTCTGGCATGTCTTCTAACATATACTCTACATTGATATAAAACTCTGTTCCAAATTTTTCTGAAATAGAATCTAAATCCCTCTTTAAATTCTTTAAATCCTCTATTGATAAAGGTATTATCTTATATATACTGTCTACATATATCTTTTCTACATCGTAGTCCCTGCCAATTATTCCACACAAAAAGCCATAGAAAGATTCAATATTTTTTATATTGAACTCCATGGCATTAATAAGTCTTACACCATAATTAAGACTAAATATATGATTATCGTCTACATCAACAAATATGATGTTCCCATTGCCTTTCTTAATGTCCTCATTGGCCTTGTCTATTAGCCATTTAGTTTTTCCACTTCCCTTTGGGCCTAAAATAAATTTAACCATATGAATCGCCTCCAATTTTATATAATATTAGCCTATAATATAATATTCTACACTACTTTACCTTTTCCTCTTTTTTTTATGTGATTTCTTGCTTTTCCAAATACTGTCTAAAATTTGGATAGGGATAATGCTTTCCCATTTAAATAATCACACTTTATTCCTTGCTTGGTATTTCTTCTTTCCATTTCATCTACTATTTCATCCCTTATCTTCCACCAGGATTCATTCCAATTGACAAATAGGGTATTCTCCTCTGGAGCACGACCTATAATCCTTTGAACTACTATGTCTTCATCCAAATACTCTAGAAAGGTTATCACCCTTTCTATATATTCCTCTTTGGATATTAGATTGATTTCCCCTTCCTTGTACATCTTGCCTAGCTTTGTTCCCTCTACAATGTATAAGGCATGGAGTTTTACCTCTTCTACCCTTAGAGCTGATAGTACTTTAGCATTTTCTATTACATCCTCTATATCATCCCAAGGGAGATTTAATATTAAATGGTTACAAGTTCTAATATTATAGCTTTTGTTTCTAATTACAGCATCAATAAATTCAGCCAAAGTATGTCCCCTATTTATTTTCTTTAGGGTGTGGTAATTTACCGTTTGTAGACCTAGTTCTATAGTTATTTCTAAACAATATTTATCTCCAATATAAGCTAAGTATTCTAGATACTCATCTTTTATACAATCTGGTCTAGTAGAGATGGATATACCTACCACATCTTCTACTATGGATTCCTCTATACATCTTTTAAAATCCTCTAAAGGCATATAAGTGTTGGTAAAGGATTGAAAATAAGAGATGAATTTTTTTGCATTATATCTTTTACTAATATAAGCCTTATTTTTTTCTATTTGTTCTCTTACAGAATAGGTACTAGGGAGGTTTTCGAAGGAACCTCCCTCTTCCCCGCAATATATGCACCCACCAGTACTTAATTTCCCATCCCTATTGGGACAAGTTAGAGGTAAACTAATAGGTAATTTATATACCTTTTCTCCAAATTTTTCTTTTAAATACTTGGAATAAGCATTATACACTGTAATATCCATTTAATTCACCTTTCTATTTATACATTCCTCTAATTTCTACATTTTCTATATCTATTATAAATTGGCTAGGTTCTCCCCAAGAATGTAGTGGATTATATTTAAATATCATTTCATCATATAAATAAAATTCTTCCCCATTCAATTCTTGATTAAGAACTTTTTCTTTATCTAAAAATACTATTAATACTAATCTATCTAAATTATTAGGATTTCCCATTATAAAAGTGCCCTCTGCTCCTTCTCTTATTACAGAAATTCCTTTGATTTTAATAGTATCTTTAAAAATATTTATGGGTAAATATTTAGCCATTTCTTTCATTATACTGTGATTCTCTGGATAACCTATTAATATTAAATTTTGCTTTTTATCTTCTTTATTTAATTTATCTTCTTCAACTACTTTTATATCCATATTATAATTAAATTTAAAGTACTCTTGTATATTTAAAATGAAATTATCTACCATCATTTCATGTTCTTTCTTTACATAATTTGGTTTTACTACTATTAAATCTTCTCCTTCCAATGCTCTAAGTATTATACTTCTTGTTATTAAACCTTTTATCTTTTCCTGTTCCTTTATATCTCTCTTATCCATTGCCTTGAAAATTTCTGCTCTTTCATCTTCATTAAGCTCTATATTTTTAGGATAATAATTTGGATCATTTACTGCCTTTTTCATTATGTTCTTAGTTTCTTTTCCTGCTATTTCTTCTATAGTATCTATTAATCCCTCAATAGATGCATTTTTAAAAAGATACTTTTCATAGTATTTTCTTAAAAATTTAGTAAATGTTTCTTCTCCTAATCTTTGTCTTAAATCTTCAAAAAAAGCTGGTCCCTTCTTTTGATAGATTACACTGGAATACTCATCCCAACTACCAAAATCTGCTACAGAACTATTTATAGGTGTACTCTTTTCTGGATAAAAATTAGCTCTAATTTGATAATTTATACCATTTTGATGATATTTACCATATTCTTTTTCAAAATATAATGCAGTCATAAACACAGTTAAAGATTCATCTAAAAAAGGTTCTTTAAATTCATTATTTCCTACCCCTACATACCACCATTGATGCATAGTTTCATGAACAGCTGCTTCTATAATAAAAGGGGCATATTCTTCGCTTTCATCTTCTAAATCATAATATCTACCCATTTGAATTACTTGAGGATATTCCATAGCACCTCCAGCAAGATAAGTTTCCACAATTTTTAATTCATCATAAGGATATTTTCCTACAGTAGTATTCATAAATTTTACAGTTTTGGCTACTTCGTTTAATATTCTATCTGCTATGCTTTCAATAACTTTTTCTTCAGCAAAATCTTTGTCAACCATATAATAATGGCTTATCTTTATGCCATCCACTTCTTTACTTTTTATTTTATAATTTGGGCTCATAAAAATTACAAAATCTCTAACTTTCTCTGCATTAATCTCTAAAGTTTTACTTTCATTTTCTATTTTTTCTTTTGTTATGTTTCCTGTAGATGCCACCACCATATTTTTAGGAATTGTCAATTTCACATTATAATTAGAAACATCGCTATAGTTAGATTCCCCAACAGGATGATATGGATTTTTATCCCACTTATTTGTTTTTTCATCATAAATAGATAATATAGGATACCAATTAGTTAAAGAATATTCCTCATTTACATGATGTAAACGATGATTTCCTTCTGGAATCTTTAATTTAAATTTAATTTTTACTTTTACCTTTTCGCCTTTTTTTATAGGTTTTTCTAATATAATTTTTAGTATTTGATTGTCAGTAGTATACTTAGGTTCATTGTTGTTTATATGTACTTCTTCTATTTCTATCCATCCTTTTTCTTCTTCTTGAATTTCAGGTATTTTATCCACAAAATACATACCGCCAATTATAGGCATAGTTTCATAGGATAAATAAGAATTAGGATATAAATGAAATACAATTTCTTTTAATTCTGAATTATACGAATTAGTAATCTCCACTAACTGCTCCCCATATATCATATGGCTTTTTGTATCTAATGTAAGATTCATATTATATTCAGTTGGGCTATCTAAACCAATTGCAAAATTTAATTGAAAACTAGTTAAAACTATTAATAATGCTAATACAATAGATAAACTTCTCTTTTTATTCATGGCTATCCCCCTCGTATTTATTTAGAAAAACTAAAATATTTTAGTTTCCTATCATTTATTTATAATTTTAATATCCTTCTTAATTCAAAAGCTACTCCTGCTTGATTATTGTCCTTTTTAGTTATTATATCTGCTACTTCTTTTACCTGTTGGCTAGCGTTTTTCATTGCAATTCCACAACCTGCATTTTTTATCATCTGAGCATCATTATTATCGTCCCCTATTGTAATAATTTCCTCAGGAGATATTCCTTTTTTCTTAGCATATTCTTTTAAGCTTAACCATTTGTTCCCCAAAGGGTGCATCACTTCTAAAAGAGCCTCTGCTGTTTGAATATTTTCCATTACATGGGAGCTGTATCTGTTAGGGTATTTTTTGTTAATGTATAAATGAAAGTTTTCTAGAGCTTTTCTATTTCCAGCATATATGACTGCCAATATATTATGGTTTTCTAATTCTAAATAATTTTCTATTTCCCTATATCTTTTTTCATCTGGAGACAAATAATTATCATAGATTTTACCTTCCTTTTCTATTTCTATTATTATATCGTATCCCTTTTCATATTTATCCACATGAACTATAGGATAAAGATCTCTTTTCCTACTTTCCTCTATTAAAATTCTAAAGTCCTCCATATCTAAATATTTTTCAATTATTATTTCATCCCTTGAAGTATCCCTTACTATATTTCCATTGTTAGCTAGTACCACTAAAGGCATATTTATATCTTTTATTAATTGTTTTGCTGACCAATACCTTCTTCCCGTAGCAATTACCACCTCATAGCCTTTATCTGCTAGTTCATGGACAACTCTTATATTTTCCTTAGGAATATTTTTGTCATCATCTAATAAAGTGCCATCTAAATCTATAGCAACTAATTTATACATTATGCCTATCACCTCATATGCTACTTTTATCTAATTATACCAATAATATTGACTTTATAAACTATAGAATTCTTTAAAAGATCTATACGCATAATGATGATCTAATACCCCACCTAATTCCCTAATAGAGTGCATAGCTAATATTGGATTGCCAATATCTACAGATGGAATATCCAGTTGGGTGGAAGAAATAGGTCCTATGGTAGAACCTCCCCTTTCATCAGATCTGTTGACAAATTTCTGTACTGGTACCCTAATGGACTTACATATACCTTCATATATCGCTGATGATAAGCTATCAGTAGTATAAGATTGATTGGCAGATGTTTTAATAGCTACTCCGCCATTAATTACTGGCCTATTAGTTGGATCCTGTTTGTCCGTATAATTGGGATGTAGAGCATGGGCCATATCTGCAGAGATTAAGAAAGATTGAGATAGAGCTCTATAATAGTCCTCCTTGTCCTTCCCTAATGCTATAGTTATTCTCTCTAAAACTGTCCTCAACATTGGACTAGCTGCTCCTTGCTTGGTGGTACTTCCTACTTCTTCATTGTCAAAACAAACTAATACATTGGTTCCTTTGGATACTTGACTATCTACAAAACCATATAATCCTGCATGAACCATTGCTAAATCGTCTAACCTACCTATGGATATGAATTCTTCATTAAACCCTACTAGAGATCCTTTTTCCCTACTATATAAAAATAGTTCAAAATCCAATATATTTTCTATTTTAATATCCAATTCTTCAGCTATAAGTCTTAGTAAGAAACCATCTTTTTCAAATTTGCCGTCGATAATAGATACTAAAGGCAGTGTGTCTGTTTGAGGATTAATCTTGATGCCTTCGTTTACCTTTCTATTCATGTGAATAGCCAAGTTTGGTATTATCATCAATGGTTTTTTCATATCTACTAACAATTCCTCTGGCTTTAGAGGATTGCCTGTTTTTATGGTAACCCTTCCTGCTAAGGATAAAGGCCTGTCAAACCAGGTGTTTAGAATTGGGCCTCCATATACCTCTGTATTTAATTTTAGATATTTGTCTTCCACTATCATCTCTGGATTAGGCTTAATCCTAAAGGTAGGGGCATCTGTATGAGCGCCTATCAGCTTAAAACCATCTTCTTGGATTTCTCCCTTACCTATTACAAAAGCTATAATAGCTGATTTGTTTTTAACTATGTAGTATTTGCCCTCCCTTTCTAAACTCCATGTTTCTTCTAATTTTATCTCTTTAAATCCCCTTTCACATAGGATTTCTTCTACTTTTTTCGTAGCATGAAACGAACTAGGGCTATCTTCTATAAAGTTCATTAAAGATTTTGCAAATTCCTTTTCTTTATTCATATAATCATCCTTTCTTATTTTATATGCCTAAACTGATCACACTATTAGTATATCTTTACAAAAAAAATACTTCAACTCAATAGCTGAAGTATTTTTGGTTTATATCTACTCTTCATCATCTTCTTCATCAAATAATAGCTCATAATCCTCTTCTTCATCAAAATCTAAATCTTCTTCTGCAAACAATTCATAAAAGGCTTCTGAGACTATTTCAAATTCTTCATCATCCTCAATATTTATCAATTGAGGTCCTTCTTCGTCTTCCTCATATCCATATAAAAACACTTGCTCATCATCTAATGGAACTAAAGCTATATACTCATAGTCATCTACTTCAAATATTCCTAGCACTGTACACTCTAGTTCTGTACCATCTTCTAGGGTGAGATAAATAATATCCATTTCTTCAGGATGTTCATGTTCTACACAGTCACAGTTTTCATCATGGTTATGGTTTTTGTTCATAATCATTCTCCTTTACCAAATATTTTATATACTATATGCTAATAATATCCTATTTTATTATAGAAGTATACAATATTTTAAAATATTTTATTTTTTTAACATATTTTAGTAAACCATAATCTTTTTTGACCCTATCTCTAATAAGGTGCTAGATTGAAATCCAAATATATCTATTGTTTTTATATATATTTTTTGTCCTAATCTAAAGCCATCCCTCTCTATTTTTATATAGGGTTCTATAGGTATATCATCTTCCTTTCTCCAATTTTTCCACCGAATTATAGGTATATCCCCATCATAATCCGTATCTATTCCAATAAAATCTACAAGAGCAAGGGAGTCATCTAATAATATTTCCAAAACCTTTTGTTTATATTTATATTTTATTTCTATTTTATCCACATCTACATGATATTTATCCAATTCTATATATAATTCTTCTTTGGATCCTTTTTTTATTATATTTACCTGTTTTATGAATAATTTCCCTTCAATCTGTAAAGATTCCTGTGTATTGCAAATTTAATAAGATTGGGATTGGTTCTCAATAAGCCTTTTGTTAATTGTAGTAAGGGAAAGACCCCCTTTATCTACCATTATCCATTTCCTATCGTATTTTTCTGCTATTACACCAGTAGTACCACTACCAGCAAAGAAATCCCCAATTAAGGAGCCTTCATCAGAGGAAGTGAGTATTATCCTTTCCAATAGCTTCTCTGGTTTTTGAGTATCATATCCAACCCTTTCCCTAGATGTTCTACCTACCATATCTATCTGCCAAACATCTTTTAACTTTACCAATGTATACCATCCTATGTCATCTTGAAACTCCTCTACACCCTTAAGCCTATAGGGTTTTAACCCCCTGTTATAGGATTTTTCCAGTTGAGGATTAAATATATAATCTTTGGTTTTGCTATATACCAATATATTGTCATGCTTTCGAGAGAAATACCTATTACTAGTCCCTCCTGATTTGTAAGCCCATATCACTTCGTTTAAAAAATTTTCCCTCCCAAATATCTCATCCATCAATATTTTTACATAGTGGACTGTCCTATAATCTAGATGGACATATATGGTACCTTTTGGACTTAATAGCTCCTTTAACAAAAATAGCCTAATGTAAATCATCTCTAAATACCCAATAAAACCCTTTTCCCAGGTATCCCTATAGGCTAGGTATTCTAATGTTTCCTTGGTATTATTGGTTTTGATTACAATCCTACCTTTATAATTAGCATTTGTAAGAAAAGGTGGATCTATGTATATTAAATCAAATTTTTCCCTATACCCTAACTTTAACAATTTTTCTATTATGATTAAATTATCTCCACTATATAGCTGATTTATCCATTCCTCTGTTAATATATCCTGTCTATTCCTCGTATCCGACAGGATTATCATCTGTTGTATAATGGGATCTTCATAATCTTTATTTAAAATTTTTTCTGCTCTTTCCCTACCTTTTTTTACTATCCTAGGCAATTCCCATATTAAATCCATATTAACCTCCCTTTTAATATATAGATGTGTCTATTATACTATAAAAAAATATACTGGATACCAAAAAGAATATCCAGTATAAATTATTCTCTTATATGGAGCAAGGACTATATCCACAGTCTTGGCATTCAGAACATCCACCACTATGGATTAAAGTACCACCACACATGGGGCAAGTGTCTGGATCCTCTTTTAACTGCTCTAATACCAATTTATCTATCTCCTGTTGTAGTTTTTCGATCCTTTCTAGTCTGTTTAATTTAGATTTATCAGTAATTAGTATTCCTGATCTAGCACACCCATCCCTATATATGGTAACCCCTTTTAGTCCTTTTTTCCAAGCATACATATATAATTCCTCTACTTCTTCTACAGTAAATTCATTAGGAACATTCACCGTGGAAGATATACTAGCATCTATATACTGCTGCCATGCAGCTTGCACATCTATTCTAGATTTATAATCTAAATTAGAGGTAGTTACAAAAAAGTCTGGCAGATCTTCTTCTCGAGTTATATTGTTTCTATCCATATACTCCTTCACTATAGGGGTAAATACTTTATAATAGGTGTCTTCGTGATGAAGAGATTCAGATTTCCTAGTATAGGATATTTGAAATATTGGCTCCAATCCATTGCTACAACCTATTAATGTAGATATACTTCCCGTTGGAGGAATAGTCAATAGTTGAGAATTTCTTAGTCCATATTTTCTAATTAATTGAAGCACATCTTCCTCAGCATTGGATAATAAAAATGGGGATTTTAAGACTGCTTCTTCTTTATATCTAGGAAATGGGCCATATTCTGCTGCCAATAGAGCCGATTGCCTTAAGGCTTCGTTTACTAATACCTTTCCTATTTGATGAATAAGCTCTATGGACTCTTCGCTGCCATATTTGATTCCCATCTTAATAAACATATCCGCTACCCCCATTATCCCAAGGCCAATCTGTCTTAACTCCCTAGACATTTCCCTTTGTTCCTTTAATGGATGGAGATTCATATTTTCATCTAATACTTCATTTAAATAGATAACCCCTTCCCTTACCATTTCTGAAAAACCATCAAAGTCAAATTCTGCTCTAGTGGTAAATGGATTTTTGACAAATTCGCTTAAATTTATAGAAGATAGATTACAAGAACCATAGCCTGGCAAAGTCTCTTCTGCACAAGGGTTTACCCCTGCAAATTCAAAACTATCATCTTCACTCATTAAATGCCATGAATCTATGCGATTTTGATATAATATACCTGGCTCTGCCATATTCCAGTTGTTTTCTGAAATTTTTCTAAATAGTTCTCTGGCTTTCACTACCTTTCTAATCTCTTCGTCAGTAGCATCTACATAAAAATAAAGTTCATAGTCTTCATCCTTTTCAACAGCTTTCATAAAGTCATCGGTAATGTTTACAGATATATTAGCATAATTTACTTTGCTTAAATCATTTTTTACATCGATAAAGTCCTCAATATCTGGATGATTACAATCCATGTTTAGCATCAAAGCACCCCGTCTACCTTTCATGCCAATTAGTCCTGTAACTAATGAAAAAAGATCCATAAAGGATACTGCTCCAGTAGTGGTATTGGCTGCATTGTTTACTTTTGCTCCCTTAGGTCTTAATTTAGACAGATTAAGACCTACTCCTCCACCGTAGGAATAAGTCCTAGCCATATATTTAGCTGTATCAAATATGGATTCAATATTGTCCTCTACTTTTGGCATAACATAACAATTGGATAGGGTAATCTTTCTACCATATTTGTCTAAACCTCTACCTGCTAATATTCTTCCTGCAGGCATAAACTTTTTGTCCTTTATGGCCTTTTTTATATAGTTATTACCACCGCTTACCCTAGTTAAGAATTCATCAAAACTCTCATTTTCATATCTATATTTTTTTTCATATATATCTCTCTGTAAATCCGACATCTCCCATCCATATTTTCTTAATCTAGCCCTTTTATCCCTGTATAAAATATATTTTTTAGCTACATCTGGTCTTTTACCCATAAGTTCCACTTCTACAAAATCTTGAATCTTCTCTATGTGAACCAATTTTGAGCTTTTAAAGGTATCATAAGCCTTATTGGCTATCTCTTCAGCTATAGCTTCGTCTATTCCTAGTTCCGTTTCAGCCATAGCTTTACAAATTGCGTTAACTATCTTTTCTCCATTAAAATTAACAATCATTCCATTTCTTTTTTCAACTTTCAACATAAAATCCCTCCTACCCAATATATAGTGTTTTCTTTAGTATATACATACTATATATACACAATGTACCATAGATTTAAATTAAAATCAAGGGACTTTTTGCCTACTTTTTTATAATAATAGATTATATAAGCTATAGACTTTGATTTTTACAAAACTAACTATATAATATACTAAAGTGAATGTTTAACTATAGGAGGGATAGCGGTGAAGGATTTAAAATTCTTAATGTTAGATTTACCAGAGGTTGTAAATAGGCTTGTAATCTATGGGGATTTTGATAAAGCATTGGAACTAATAGATTTATATATAGCAAGAAATATTCCCCCGATATTAAAAAAAAGACTAGATTTTGAAAAGGATAGGATTAGAAGGTTTAAAGAGGATTACACCTATTCTTTTGATGAAGCCTTAGCCTTAGCTCAAGAAAATATAGAAGATTTTACTATGGAAGAAT
Organism: Tissierellia bacterium; assembly: GCA_012728075.1. GTDB lineage: Bacteria > Bacillota > Clostridia > Tissierellales > Tepidimicrobiaceae > Keratinibaculum. Next base: position 2,309 of record JAAYFV010000077.1, on the reverse strand, counting down.
TAGAGTATATTAAGAATGCAAGATATGCAGATTGGATCTATATAAATGGAGAGGTTAAGTTTCATAATAAATTTCTAGAAAACTCTATTAAAGTTCATCCAACTTTTGAAAAAAGGCTAATCCATCCAAGGAAAGATGCTCCAGAGGTGTTAGATAAGGCAATCCAATATATTATAGAAAATGGAGAAATAAAGTATTTTATCCATGTAAAAACTGGGTTAAAACTAAATCCTAAATATGCAAGAAAAGAAGAGATCATAAGAGTCCATCTACCTATTCCAAGAAAATCACAACAAATAGAAAATATCCATATAATAAATACTTCCCATGAGCCTAAAGTCATAGCACCTACCAATCATCCTCAAAGGACTATTTATTTTGAAGAAGTGGTAAAAGGTGAAGATGAATTTACTGTAGAGTATTCCTATGAAAGCCATATTAAATATAAGGATATATCTCCTAATAAAGTTTCTCAAAATCAACCTACTTTTTATACTGAAGAATGGCTACCCCATATACGATTTACTCCTTTTCTAGTGGAATTAGCTCATTCCATCGTGGAAGATGAAAAAAATCCTCTATTAAAGGCATGGAATATATATAACTACATTACTAGAAATGTACAATATTCCTATGTTAGACAATATGCATCTATAGTAAATATCCCTGAATATGCGGCTTATAATCTAAAAGGGGATTGTGGCATACAAGCAATGCTATTTATCACCTTATGCAGAATAGTAGGTATTCCAGCTCGTTGGCAATCAGGACTAGTGGTAAATCCCTATTCTATTGGTTCCCATGACTGGGCAGAGTTCTATATAGAACCTTATGGTTGGTTATTTGCCGATCCATCCTTTGGTGGAGGTGCTTTGAGGCGAGGAAATAAAAAGAGATGGAAATTCTATTTTGGAAATGTTGACCCCTTTAGAATGGTAGCCAATTCTGAATTTCAATATGATTTTTATCCTGAAAAGAAATTCTTAAGACAAGATCCATGTGATAATCAAACTGGAGAAATGGAATATTTAGATAGACCAATTTTTCAAAATGAATATGAAGTAATACAGAAAATAATTGAAGTTAAAAAAATATAATGGTACAGTGGAAACGGTAGTGGGACAGTGGGATCAGTTCTCCCTGTCCCAAAATTATATATCCCTCCAATCTATATACTCATTTAATATATCTACAAATTTAATAAAATATTCCTTTTCCAATTGAGTGAATCTATTTTTCTCTGGACTATCTAGATCTAATACTCCATATACCTTATCCCCTTTAATAATAGGTATTACTAATTCCGAATTAGATGCTGAATCACAAGCAATATGTCCTGGGAATTGATGGACATCAGGCACTAGCTGGACTTTTTTTGTTTTAGCTGCAGTACCACATACTCCTTTTCCCACATCTATTCTATTACAAGCAGGAAGACCTTGGAAGGGTCCTAATACTAACTGTTCTCCTCGTAATATATAAAAACCTGCCCAATTGAGCCTATCTACACAGGCCATGATTATACCAGTTGCATTGGATATATTAGCAAGGGAATCCTTTTCTGAACTCAATTGGGATTTTAATAATATATTCATATACTTTAATCTTTCCTCTTCTGTCATATTTTTTATCGGATCTAATTTAAACATAATAATCCTCCTAATCTACTAGTATTTTTATTTTCTTAGCTGTTCCTTGTACAGGATAGGATTCTTCAACAGCTCCATCAAATATTACTTCTACCGCAAGCCCTTCTTCTAATTCTTCAACTGTTACCTTTTCATCTCCTCTATATATTCCTGTATTGTTGTTTATTTTAACACTAGCACTCTCGTACATAGTATCATCTTCTACTGGTCCCTCTACTAATATGCTTTGTACCATCATCTCTTCCTCGTCAGTGTAGATTTCCTTAATCTCTCCTCTTATGCCAAGGGCTCCCATCTCACCCTTACCACAAGCAGTAATGGATAATATCATAGAAATGATTAATAATAGTAAAAGTAACTTTTTCATAGTGACCCCCTTTTTACAAAGTATGCTAATTATATTTTAGCAAACATTTAATCATTTAAGCAATCCCCTTTGGCATCTGTTCCAACCAAACAATCCCCCTGTATGGATGAATAATATGTTTTTATGTCCATCAAATCTGCCCTTTTTTATTTCATTAACCAGTCCATACATGGCTTTACCAGTATATACTGGATCTAGTATTATTCCTTCTAACCTTGCAAAGAAGTGAATAAATTGTATTTCTTCTTCTTGACTTAAAGCATAGCCTAATCCAGGGTATCCATCTACTATAT
>JAAYFV010000076.1 GCA_012728075.1 Tissierellia bacterium | reverse complement strand
TAAATAAGGCTTTATGAGATTTATAGTTAAGAGACTATACCCTAGTAGCTGAATCCTGTGACGCTACCACTTATTATTAAGTGAAAAATCATATTGATACTATTTAATATGATTTTAGAAACCAGGATAATACAGTATGAGAATGTCAAAACTATATATGCCAACGTTAAGGGAAGTACCATCAGAAGCGGAAATTCCAAGCCATAAGCTGTTATTAAGAGGGGGAATGATACGTAAGCTAGTATCTGGGGTATACTCCTATCTTCCTCTAGGCTATAGAGTTATAAGAAAAATCGAAAATATAGTAAGAGAAGAGATGGACAATGCTGGTTCCCAAGAATTATTAATGTCAGCTATTCAACCAAAGGAAATTTGGGAATCTAGTGGAAGATGGGACAATTTTGGGCCTGAGATGTTCAAGTTAAAGGATAGAAATATAAGAGAATTTTGTTTAGGCCCTACTCACGAAGAATATTTTACATCTTTAATAAGAGATGAAATAAAATCCTATAAGCAATTGCCCTTAAATCTATATCAAATTCAAACTAAGTATAGAGATGAGAAAAGGCCTAGATTTGGTTTGATAAGAGCCAGAGAGTTCATAATGAAGGATGCTTACAGTTTTGATAGAGATGTAGAGGGGATGGAAAAATCTTACCAAGATATGTGGAAAGCTTATGAGAGGATATTTACTAGACTAAAATTAAAATATAAAGTAGTAGAAGGGGATTCAGGTGCTATGGGAGGGAACCAATCCCATGAGTTTATGGCAATGTCTGAAGTTGGTGAAAGCTTAGTGGCATATTGTGATAATTGTGATTATGCTGCTACCGATGAAAAAGCTACAGTAGTATACAATGTTGAAAGAACAGAAGAAGATATGAAGGATATGGAGAAGGTTCCGACTCCTAATACTACAACTATTGAGGACTTAGTAGATTTTTTCCATATAGATAAGAGTAATTTTGGAAAAGCATTGGTGTATAAGATAGGTGGAGAACCTGTTGTAGCTATTATTCCAGGGGATAGGGAACTAAACGAAACCAAATTGTGTAACTATCTAAAGGTTCCTGAACACGAATTAGAACTAGCAGATGAAAAGACTATAGAAAAGATAAGCGGAGCTGCCAAAGGCTTTACTGGACCAGTAGGTTTAAAAGAAGATGTAAAGATATTAGTGGATTCTAGAATTACCCATATGAGAAACATAATAGTAGGAGGCAATGAAACAGATTACCATTTAAAAAATGTCAATTTTGGTAGGGATTTTACTGGAGAAGTAGTAGAAGATTTACTTCTAATAGACAAAGGGGATATTTGCCCAAAGTGTGGCAAAACTCTATTATTAGATAGGGGAATAGAAGTTGGAAATATATTTCAACTAGGTACCAAATACAGCGATAGTTTAAAAGCAACCTATCTAGATGAAAATGGTAAAGAACAGCCAATTGTTATGGGTTCTTATGGGGTAGGCGTATCTAGATCTATGGCAGCCATAGTGGAACAGTATCATGATGAAAATGGCATTATATGGCCATTAGTAGTAGCACCTTACCATGTGATAATAACTATAATAAATGTAAAAAACGAAGAACAAAGAGAGCTTGGAGAAAGGATATATAAAGAACTAAAGGATAGGGGTTTGGAGGTATTGTTAGACGATAGAAATGAAAGGGCAGGAGTTAAATTTAATGATAGAGACCTAATAGGAATCCCCATTAGAATTACAGTAGGTAAAAGAGCTAATGAGAATATAGTAGAATATTCATTAAGAGAAGATGGAATCAATGAAGATATACCAGTAGAAGCCATTGGGGATAAAATAGAAGAAAAATTTAAAAAAGAAGGACTAACTATATAATTTATAATTATATAAAAGGCTAGAGCTCTAGCCTTTTGTGATTTATAAATTTTATAATATTTGCAACTTAGTTTTTTATTAAATTATATATAGTTTAATGGTGTTTTTTTTAGATATGAACTTGTATTATTTAAAATAATGGGGTATTCTATCTAGAGAAGTATTTTTTAAAAATTAAGGGGGGATATGATGAAGAACAGAGTACTATCCTTATTATTGATAAGTATTTTTATATTTTCTAGCATAGCATTAGCAGATGCAGAAACCAATCAGATAGTAGTGAGTTTGGGGAAAGACTTAACTTCAGAACAACGAAAACAAATGTTAAATCAATTTGGAGTGGATGAAAGTGTAAAGATCATAGAGGTTACAAATGAAGAGGAAAGGGAATACTTAGGGGAATATATTGATGAAAAACTTATAGGTACTAGAGCTATATCTTCTGTATATGTAGAAAAACTTCCAGAAGGGGAAGGCATATCTGTAGAGTCAAATAATATAACTTGGGTCACCAACGATATGTATAGAAATGCATTGGTAACAGCAGGTATAAAAGATGCTAAAATTAAGGTATCTAGTCCTTTTCAAGTATCAGGTACTGCTGCTTTGACAGGGATAATAAAAGCCTTTGAAGATATAACAGGAGAAGAGATTACAGAGATAGAGAAGAAGATAGCTAGTGAAGAAATAGCTAAAACTGCCACATTAGGCAATGAAATAGGACAAGAAAAGGCTGAAGAATTAATAAGTAGCATAAAGATATATATAATAAATAACGATATAAAAAGTAAAGGATCTATAAAAAAGGTTACAGAGGAAATAGCTGAGGATTTAGGTATAGAATTGACTAAGGATCAAATAGATGAAATAGTATCCTTGATGAAAGGGATATCTAAATTAAATCTAGACATAGATCAGATAAAGGATCAATTAAAAGACATATCAGGTAAAATCGATAAGATTGCAGAGCAAAACATAGAAATTAGATCTTTTTTACAGAGGATATTAGATACAATAATTAACTTTTTCAATCAATTGTTTGGATAAGGTACAATCCTTATAATAAAAATCGACTAACAAACATTGTAGATATAATCAATCAAGAGGAGGAAGAAAACAGCATGTAAAAATAATGCTAAAACGTATCAAATGAAAATTAAAATATATCACAAAACTTATTGAAACATTTGTTCTTAGAGGGTATAATAAGTATAAGGAGATGATACTTATGCTTATTATTTCTATGGTAGGT
>JAAYFV010000075.1 GCA_012728075.1 Tissierellia bacterium | reverse complement strand
TAAATAAGGCTTTATGAGATTTATAGTTAAGAGACTATACCCTAGTAGCTGAATCCTGTGACGCTACCACTTATTATTAAGTGAAAAATCATATTGATACTATTTAATATGATTTTAGAAACCAGGTAATGTTTTATGAAAGTAATTGTAAAAAAAGATTATGAAAACATGAGCAAAGAAGCAGCTAATATCATCAAGAAGGAAATAGAAAAAAAACCTGATATAGTATTGGGTTTAGCTACTGGCAGTACTCCCATTGGGATGTATGAGGAATTGATTAGACTTCATAAAGAAGAAGGTTTAGATTTTTCTAAGGTAACTACTTTTAATCTAGATGAATATGTAGGAATAGATAAAGACCATCCTAATAGTTATCATTATTTCATGAAAGATGTATTTTTTGACCATATAAATATAGATATGGATAATACTTTTATACCTGATGGAAAAGCTGAAGATCCAGAAAGCTATTGTAAAGAATATGATAAATTAATAGATGAAAAGGGAGGTGTAGATGTACAAATACTTGGGATTGGAGAAAATGGTCACATTGCTTTTAATGAACCAGCTGAAAAATTAAATGTAGGTACAAGTATAGTGAAATTGACTCAATCTACAATTGAAGCTAATTCAAGGTTTTTTGACTCTATGGATGAAGTTCCTAAAACTGCTATAACTATGGGAATTGGTAGTATTATGAAAGCTAAAAAGATAATTTTGTTAGCCAATGGCAAGAAAAAAGCAAAAGCTATAAAAGAATTAATAAAAGGTGATAAAATTACTACGTATTTGCCAGCTAGTATGTTGCTATTACATTCAGATGTAACCATTATAGTTGATGAAGAAGCTTATAACGGCTAAATATATATAAAGAGGTAGATAGTATGAGTATTATAATAAAAAATGTAAATATTATAACTCCTTTTGATATTTTATACGATGGAGAAATTTTATTAAAAGAAGGTAAAATTAAAAAAATATCAGAAAAACATTCATTAGATGAGTATAATATTGATAATGTAATTGATGGGAAGGGATTATTTTTAGCTCCAGGTTTTATAGATATCCACAATCATGGTAATTCTGGATATGATGTTATGGATAGTACTGAAAAAGCTTTGGACGAGATGGCTAAATTTCATATAAAAAATGGAGTAACTTCTTTTTTAGGTACTGTAATCACTTCTTCCTATGAAAATATGATTAAGGCATGTAAAAATATAGCACAATATAATAATAAAAATGATAGAGCTCAACTATTAGGAATTCATTTGGAAGGCCCCTTTTTTTCGATAGAAAAAAAGGGGGCTCAACCAGCTATATATATTAAGGATCCTGATGTAGAGGATATGAAAAAAATAGTTGAAACTTCCCAAGGAAAGATGAAGATGGTATCTATAGCACCAGAGAAGGAGGGCGCCCTTGATACCATATCCTATCTGGTTTCAGAAGGGATTACTGTAGCTATGGCTCATAGCAATGGAACCTTTGACGAGACAAAATCAGGGATAAATCATGGAGCTACTGTAGCTACTCATTTATATAATGGTATGAGGAGTTTTTCCCATAGGGAACCAGGAATAGTAGGGGCAGCATTGACAGATGATAGGGTTTATTGTGAGATTATATATGATAGAATCCACCTTCATGATGCTGCAGTAAAAATGGCTTTAAAGATAAAAGGAATAGATAAGATACTTTTGGTTTCAGATGCAATGAGAGCAGCAGGTTTAGAAGATGGAGATTATGAACTAGGGGGTCAAAAAGTAATAGTTAAGAAAGGGGCTGCTCGATTAGAGAACGGTAGCTTAGCTGGTTCTACTCTTAATTTAAAGAAAGCAGTGTATAATATGGTCTACAAATTAAATGTGCCTATCCATCATGCTATTAGGATGGCTAGCTTAAATCCTGCTAAAGCAATAGGAGTAGATAAAAATAAGGGTAGTATAGAAATAGGTAAAGATGCAGATTTACTTTTATTAGATAAGGATATAAATATTAAAGCCTCTGTAGTAGGAGGTAATATAATATGGCTAAAGAGATAGAAGTAAAGGTTTTAAATATTTGTTTAGATGAGATGGAAAAAAAACTAGTAGAATTAGGTGCCAAATTAATAGCTAAAGAATATCAGATTAATACTATATTTGATTCTAAGGACAACTATATCGAAAAAGATTTAAATAGTTATTTACGGATAAGGGAGACAAAGGATTTGTTAACAGATGAGGTTCATATAAATTTAACTTTAAAGCGGAATATAGGCCGTAAATCCGTAAGACAAAATATAGAAACCACTACTGAAATAAGCGACAAGCAAGCTATGATATCTATACTTGAAGGATTAAGGTATGAGATAATAGGAGAAGGCACTAAATATAGAACTTCCTATGTCTACCAAGATATTAGATTTGACCTAGATAGATGGGATGAGGATACCTATCCTTATCCCTATATGGAAATAGAAGTAAAAAAAGAAGAAGATTTAGAGAAAGCTATAAAACTACTTGATATAAATAGGGCTAATATCTCTACTAAATCTATAGTTGAACTTCAGAAAAATTTGTAACCTAAATCTATATAATGAATATTATGTAATAAAGTAGATTTGGGGAGGTTTTTAGATGACAAAGGATCTATTGCAAGGATTGACTCAAGGAAGTAGTGGTTTTATACTTTTAATACTTATCTTAATATTACTATTTGGTTGAGGCTTCAAGGGAGGTTTTGATGGGGATATATTGTTTATTTTTCTAATAATATTTTTATTAGGAGGGTTTTTCTAAGAAATAGATAGCTTTTAAAGCTATCTATTTCTTTAATAAATTTAAATCTTATGAAGTTTTTTCCCTGTCTGTATAGAACTTAAAAGAGTATATTCCTGCCAATCCTACTAATCCATATATTATTCTACTTAATACTGAACTAGAACTTCCAAAGACAGCAGCCACTAAATCAAATTGGAATAATCCAATTAATCCCCAATTTATTGCTCCTACTATAACTAAAGTTAAAGCTAAAGTATCCATAGATTCACTCCTTTTTGGTGTTTTAAAAATATTATTCCAAAATAAAAAGTTAATATTCAATAAAAGTAACAAAAAACAATCTCCTATCATAATATACATTGAGAAGATAATTAATAAGGAGGTTTTTTAGATGGTAGAAAATGCTAATATTGCAGGGGGCAAAAAAAGTTGTTTTGGTGGTATTTTAGGAGGAGTGAATGATGAGCTGTTGTTCTTCTTCTTGTTATTGGTAGTTTTGTTTAATAACGAATGTTGGTTTGATAGAGGAGATGATTCTCTACTGTTTTTCTTCCTACTGTTAGTGATACTGTTATGCAATTGTGGTGCTTTTTAGTCCCGTATTTATTACGGGATTTTTTTTATAATAATTATTATAAAAAAAATAATAAAAAGTATAGCACATTTGATTAAATGTGCTATAATATATACATACAATTATGAATATAGGAGGTATAATACATGGGAGAGTTTAAGTATATTAAATGGTTTAATCAAATTGATAAAGATGATATACCTATAGTAGGAGGCAAAGGAGCTAATTTAGGAGAACTTACTCAAAAAGGTTTAGATGTTCCACCAGGATTTTGTGTAACTGCTGAAGCATATAATTATTTCATAGATAGTGGAGATTTAGGGACTAATATAAAGGAGAATATTTCAAATTTAGATGTAGAGGATTCCATAGAGTTACAAAACGCAAGTTCAAAAATACAAAAGTTTATCAATGAAACTAAAATACCTGAAGATTTAGCTAATGAGATAATATCTGCATATAATATCCTAAACGATCAAATAGGCATAAAGAATTCAGAAGTGGCTGTTAGATCCTCAGCTACAGCTGAAGACTTACCAGAAGCTTCTTTTGCAGGACAACAGGATACCTATCTTCATATAAGCGGGGAAGAAGAACTATTAAGCCATGTAAGAAAATGTTGGGCCTCCCTTTGGACTGCAAGAGCTATATATTATAGGGAGAATCATGGATTTGACCATTTTGAGGTTAGTCTGTCAGCTGTAGTGCAGAAGATGGTTAATAGTAAAAAATCAGGGGTAATGTTTACTGCTAATCCAATTAACAATAATATAGATGAGATCATGATAAATGCTAGCTGGGGTTTAGGAGAAGCAGTAGTATCTGGTGCTGTAACTCCAGATGAATATATAGTAAATAAGAAGGAAAAGAAAATAATAGAAAAACATATTGCAGAAAAAACTGTGATGGTAGTGAAAAATGAGCAGAATGTAGGAACCCTTGAAGTAAATGTAGGAGATTATTTAGGTCCTGAGTACATTAATAAACAGTGTTTAGAAGATGATGAGATTATGTTGTTAACTGAATATGGATTGAAGATAGAACAATTGTATGGTAGTTTTCAGGATATAGAATGGGGATTTGATGAGGATACCAACAAACTTTATATACTACAATCTAGACCAATAACTACTTTAAAGGGGGACACTAAGATGACTAAGGTTAAAGAAGAAAAGGATTTGAAAATGTTAGTTAGAGGTTTGCCAGCTTCTCCAGGGATTGCTAGTGGAAAGGTAAAAAATATTAAGGATATATCAGAAATATCTAGAGTAGAAGAAGGAGATATATTGGTTACAATAATGACCAATCCAGATATGGTGCCAGCTATGAGAAGAGCAAGTGCAGTAGTTACAGATGAAGGGGGTAGAACTTGCCATGCTGCTATAGTTTCTAGGGAATTAGGTATCCCATGTATAGTTGGTGCAAAGGATGCTAGCCAAATATTAGAAGAAGATATGGATATTACTGTAGATGCAACTAGAGGAGTAGTATACGAAGGGATAGTTTTGCAAGAAGAACAAAAGGATGATAAAGTTCTAACAGCATCTTCAGGAGTTATAGATGAAAATATCATCCATCAATTAGCACCTATTACAGCAACTAAAATATACATGAATTTAGGAGAACCTTCTATAATAGGAAGGTATAAGGATTTACCTTTTGATGGAATTGGGCTTATGAGGACAGAATTTATATTTTCTAATATGATAGGGGCTCATCCTATGTATTTGGTAAAAACTGGTCAAGGGCAACTTCTAATAGATAAGATGTCAGAAGGTATTATGATGGTAGCCCAAGAGATATACCCACGACCTATAGTAGTTAGATTGTCAGATTTTAGAACCAATGAATTTAGAGGACTAAAAGGTGGGGAAGAAGTAGAACCAATAGAAAATAATCCAATGATAGGGTGGAGAGGAGTATCTAGGTATATTTCTCCTGATTATGAAGAGGGATTTAGATTAGAATGTAGAGCACTAAAAAAGGTAAGGGAAGAATATGGACTGACTAATGTGTGGGCTATGCTTCCCTTTGTGAGGACTACTTGGGAACTAGAAAAGGTTAAGGAGATAATGGCAGAAGAAGGATTAGTGCAAGATAATAGTTTTAAGATATGGATAATGGCAGAAGTACCTTCAGTAGTATTTGAGGCAGAGGAATTTGCTCAAATGGTAGATGGATTTAGTATTGGAAGCAACGATTTAACCCAGTTGGTAATGGGAGCAGACAGGGATTCAGGCATATTAAATAATATGGGATATTTTGATGAAAGAAATACTGCAGTTAAAAGAGCTATATCTATACTAATAAAAGCAGTTCATAAATATGGAAAAACTATATCCATTTGTGGACAAGGACCTTCTCAATACCCAGAGTTTGCAGAGTTTTTAGTTCAGGAAGGAATAGATAGTATAAGCGTAAATCCAGATACGGTAGCCTACACTAGAAGATTAGTTGCTACTGTAGAACAAAGAATTATATTAAATAAAATTAGGAGTCTGTAACCAAAATCATTAATAGACCTTGGAAAAAACCTTAGGGAATTCCCTAGGGTTTTTTCTTAATATTATTTTTTATTGACATCATCTACCCATTCCTTAGCTTCAATAATAGCATCTAATGTAGGAATAGCTACATTGGTATTAGGTATTCTTTTTTCCACATTATAAAAGGCATCTGTTGTGGTGTTTAAGTTTTTAGGTTCTTTATACATTTGGTAAGCTATATTAGCTTTTGTAACTGGTTTTTTATCAACTTTTTTATTTCCCATTAGAATTCCTCCTTTAGATTTATTATTTACTCATTTTTTAAAAATATGATAAACTAATATGGTAATAATATATATAATCGATTATAAGGAGATGATAATTTGACTAGTGAAAGATTACTAAAAGATATAGAATTCATAGTGGAATTAGATAAAATGAAAACTATATTGAGACAGACTACATTAGTAGATAAATCAAAAAGAGAGAATGATGCAGAACACTCCTGGCATATTTCAGTAATGGCTATGATCCTATCTGAATATGCCAATGAAGAGATAGATATATGCAAGGTAATAAAGATGTTATTAATTCATGATTTAGTAGAGATATACGCAGGAGATACTTTTTGTTATGATGTAGAAGGAAATAAGGATAAAAATGAAAGAGAGTTAAAGGCTGCTGATAAGATATTTGGTATGCTCGATAAAGATAAGGGAATGGAATTAAAAAAGCTTTGGGAAGAGTTTGAACAAATGGAGACAAAGGAAGCCTTGTTCGCAGCTTCTATGGATAGATTACAACCTTTTTTTAACAATTATTTTTCTGGTGGTGGAACTTGGAAAAAATTTGATGTATCCAAAAAGGATATATATAAGAGAATTGCACCTTTAAAAGAGTCTTCTGATGTATTATGGGATTTTACAAAAAATATGATAGAAGATGCTTTTGATAGAGGTTATATAGTTAGAGAATAGGAAAATCAAAAAACAAATAGGGGCGGTAGTGGACCGCCCCTATACCACTGAATTAAAATGCTGGTATAACTCCTCCTTCATATTCTTTTTCGATGAAGGCTCGAACTTTATCGCTTCTCAGTGCTTCCATTAGCTTAATGAACCTTTCTTGATTTTCTTCTCCTTTTCTTATGGCTATAATATTTGCATAAGGTGAATCCTTATCCTCTATAATAATAGCATCTTTAGTTGGGATAAGACTTGCTTCTAAAGCATAATTACCATTTATTACAGCACCATCTACATCCTTTAATATCCTTGGAAGAGATGCAGCTTCTAAAGGAGTGAGTATTAAGTTCTTTGGATTTTCTACTATATCTTTTTCTGTAGCTAATATTCCCACATCGTCTTTTAATTTTATAAGTCCATGTTTTTCTAGTAATAAAAGAGCTCTACCTCCATTGGTAGGGTCATTGGGTATAGCTATTTCACTGCCATTTTCTAATTCATCTATATTATTATATTTTGAAGAATAAAGCCCCATAGGTTCTATGTGAATTCCACCAATGGATACGATGTCAATATTTTTTTCTTCCCTAAATTCATTCATATAAGGCTCGTGTTGAAAGAAGTTAGCATCTAGTTCTCCCTCCGCTAGAGCTAGATTTGGTTTTATATAATCGGTAAATTCTATAATTTCTAGTTTTATACCTTCTTTTTCCAAATCTTCTTTTACTAATTCAATTATTTCTCTATGAGGTTTTGGAGAAACCCCTATTCTAATTAAATTTTCATCAACTTTATTTTGATTACAAGCAGTTAATAAACTTAAGGACAAAATAAATATTCCTACAATTAATATAAATTTTTTCAATTTAATTCCCCCTTGTTTTACTTTTTGTTTATCATTACAGCTAATTTGTTGCCTAAAAATTGTATACCTTGGACTAATAATATTATGATGATTACTGAAACAATCATTATATCTGTTTTAAATCCATATAGTCCAAATCTAATGGCTAAATCCCCTAATCCACCACCGCCAATAGCTCCTGCCATAGCAGAATAACCTATAATATTTATTATAGTTAGAGTTATGCCTAATATTAAAGATGGCATAGCCTCTGGAATTAGTACTTTAAATATAATTTGTGGTATAGTAGCCCCCATAGATAGGCTTAATTCAATTACTCCTTTGTCTACTTCTTTCAAAGAGCTTTCTATTACTCTTGCTACAAAGGGTGCTGCAGCAATAGATAAAGGTACTATGGTTGCTGTAGTACCAATGGTTTTTCCTACGATGATTCTAGATAATGGAAATAATAGAATCATTAATATTAAAAAAGGAAAGGAACGTAGGATATTTATAATACCATCTAATATCTTATAAAAAGCTGGTTTTTCCCATATACCACCTTTTTCGGTGATTACTAATAATACTCCCAATGGAAAACCTAGAACCAATGAAAATATAGTGGAGAAAAACACCATATATAATGTTTCTAATAAAGAAGGAATAATCAGTTCAGCCATTATATCACCTCCACGTTTACATTTTGTTTATTTAAATAGTCAATAGCTTTTTCTATTTCCTCGTCGTCTCCAGATAAACCAAGTATTAAATGGCCTATGCTAGTGTTGACTAAATTGTTTATATTACCTGAAAGTATATTTACCTCTATATCAAATTGTTTTATCATCCTTGATACTATAGGTTTTCTAGCACTATCCCCTAAAAAGCTTAATCTAATGACTTTATCACCAAAATCTTTAGGATTTATTTCTTCCTCCACAATATTAGATTTTAAGCTATTGATAAAGGTTTTAGCAGTTTTAGTTTTAGGATTTCTAAACAATTCTAAGGCTGTATTGGTTTCGATAATTTCACCATTTTCCATAATTGCTACTCTATCGCATATATCTTTAACTACTTCCATTTGATGGGTAATTAACACTATAGTTAATCCAAACTCATCTCTTGTTTCATTTAATAGTTTTAAAATAGAATCCGTAGTCTTTGGGTCCAATGCTGATGTGGCTTCATCGCTTAACAATACCTTAGGATTATTGACTAATGCTCGTGCTATAGCTACCCTTTGTTTTTGACCGCCACTTAGTTCTGAAGGATAGGCATATTTTTTATCAGAAAGTTCAACAAAATTTAATAATCTATTAACTTTTGAATTAATTATATGTTTATCCATCTTTTCTAGCTCTAAAGGAAAGGCTATATTTTCAAATACGGTTTTTTGAGATAATAGATTAAAGTGTTGGAATATCATACCTATCTGTTTTCTAGAATTTCTAAGATCATTCTTATCTAAAGAGGTTATATCAACTCCATCTATGATAATCTTACCTTTAGTAGGCTCTTCCAATCTATTTAGACAACGGATTAAAGTAGATTTTCCAGCACCACTTAATCCTATTATTCCAAATATTTCACCCTTTTTTATATGTAGGTTAACATTTTTTACTGGCCATATTTCACCATCATTAGTTTCAAATTTTTTTGATAGATTTTCGATTTTAATCAATTGCTGTCCCCCTTTATACTGGTAATTTGACAAATTAGTTCTAAAATAAAAAAACCTCTTTAAAAGAAAGAGGCTTATCATCCTCTCTCATCTCTCGGTTTATATACCGCTGGATTTAGCACCTTGTTATGACAGGTTGCCGGGTTTCACAGGGCCAGTCCCTCCACCACTCTTGATAAGAGCATATTATTTATTTGGATATTGATATCAATTATATTAGTATTATCTTTTTTTGTCAAGGGTTTTAAAAAACAGATTTAATTATATCTGTTTTCTAGCATATTATGAATTTCTTCAGGAGTATAACCTTTTGCTTCTATTATAGGTATTGGGGGATTTTCATAGCTAGCATCTCTAGTACCTAATACATCTAATCCAGAAACTATAATGGCTTTATACTCATCGGATATAATATTATTTATATTATCATTTCTATATAAGGTGTGTACATCATAGCCACAAGATTTTAGATACTCTATATAAGGTGTTAAAGTATTTTCGACTACAATTTTATTTTTCAAGCAATCACCTCCCATATAAAAATAGTATATCCTTATTCTTTTAGAATATTTATGAGGTTTTTACCAGGAATAAATTTATAAAATCAATGACAAAATATTAATGTAGTATAAATAATTTAGATGAAAGGAGATGTATTATGGCATTAAAAAATTCCATTAATTTAGGGAATATAAATCAGATGGAACTACAATATTTAAGGGAGATAATAGGTGCTCATCAAACTATGGCTAATAAATTTGATTTATATGCTAATCAATGTCAAGACCCACAGATAAAGCAATTGTTTAAAGAATCAGGTCAGGATGCTCAAACTACAGCTACTAATTTAATAAATTCATTAAAATAGGAGGGAATATGATGCAAGAGAAGGATATGGTAAGTGATATATTAACTGGAACTAAGGCTAGTATAGATAGCTACACAAAAGCCATAACTGAATGTGCAAACCAGCAACTTAGAAGTACTTTGCAACAATTAAGAAATGAAGCAGAACAATTACAATATCAACTATTTCAGATTGCTGAACAAAAAGGATATTATAAGCCAGCACCCCCAGCTAATACCAATGATATTCAACAAGTTAAATCTGGTTTAACTGGTGGGGGAATGACTATGAAATAAATAGGAAGAATCACTAAAGCTGTTGAAAATTATGGATTTTCAGCAGCTTTTAAATAATAATTGATAATTTCATTGACACTTTCCTCATTATGTGGTATTTTTATTATGACAATTGGGCACCTTTAAACTGAACCAGAGAGTTCAGAAAGGAAAGCGTAATATTGGAATATCTATGCCTTCCTTTAATGAAGGCATTTTTTAACGCTATCCTTTAATTAAGTCCAGAGAGACTAAAAGGAGGTAATATAATGACAGAAATAAGACATCTATTAGACCCCCAAGATTTTTCTGTAGAGGAGTTGGAAAAATTATTCTCCTTAGCGGAAAAAATAATAGAAGGGGAAGAAAAATTTAGAAATGTATGTGATGGGAAAATACTTGCAACATTATTTTATGAACCTAGTACTAGAACTAGATTTAGCTTTGAAGCAGCTATGCTTAGACTAGGAGGTAGAGTAATTGGTTTTTCCGAACCTGGTTCTAGTTCAGTTATGAAAGGGGAGAGCATCCCTGATACTATTCGAACAGTAGGCTCCTATGTAGATATTATAGCTATGAGACATCCAAAAGAAGGAGCTCCAAGGTATGCATCTTATTATTCCCCTGTTCCCCTTATCAATGCAGGAGATGGGGGTCACCAGCATCCCACTCAAACTTTAACTGACCTATTTACTATAAGACAGACTAAAGGACAGTTTTCCAATTTGACCATAGGACTCTGTGGAGATTTAAAATTTGGTCGTACAGTCCATTCTTTGATAAAAGCCATGTCTAGATATGAGAATATAAAATTCATACTCATATCTCCTGATGAGCTAAAAGTTCCCGATTATATAAAAACAGAGATATTGGATAGAAATTCTATAGAATATTTAGAAGTAGAAAGATTAGAAGAAGTTATACATTATTTAGATATACTATATATGACAAGAGTACAAAAAGAAAGATTTTTCAATGAAGCAGATTATATTAGACTTAAAGATAGTTACATTTTAGATAAGGAAAAACTAAAATTAGCAAAAAAGGATTTAGCTATTCTTCATCCACTGCCAAGGGTAAATGAAATAAGCTATGAAGTGGATAATGATCCTAGGGCAAAATACTTCCAGCAAGTTAAATATGGGATGTATGCTAGAATGGCTCTTATATTAAAATTGTTGGGGGTGATGTAAT
>JAAYFV010000074.1 GCA_012728075.1 Tissierellia bacterium | reverse complement strand
TAAATAAGGCTTTATGAGATTTATAGTTAAGAGACTATACCCTAGTAGCTGAATCCTGTGACGCTACCACTTATTATTAAGTGAAAAATCATATTGATACTATTTAATATGATTTTAGAAACCAGGTGGAATAAATGGAAGAAAGAGTAATAATGGCTGGCTTTGGTGGTCAAGGAGTAATGGCTATAGGTCAATTATTGACATATGGAGGAATGGCAGAGGATAAATATGTTTCTTGGCTACCATCCTATGGTCCAGAAATGCGTGGAGGTACAGCAAACTGTAGTGTAATTATATCAGATGAACCTATAGGTGCTCCAGTAGTAGTAGATGCTACTGCTGCCATAATAATGAATGGCCCTTCACTAGATAAATTTGAAGACTCCGTTGTAGAAGGAGGAAGATTATTTATAAATTCATCCTTAATAGATAGAAAATCTAAAAGAGATGACATAGAAGTATATTATATTCCTGCAAACGAAGTAGCAGATGAATTAGGTAATAGCAGAGTAGCAAATATGGTAATATTAGGTGCTTATTTAGAAGCTAGTAAAACAGTAAAAATGGAATCTGTACTAGAAGGGTTTACCAAAGTATTTGGGGAAAACAGAGCCCATCTATTGCCAATAAATAAAAAAGCTTTAGAAAAAGGTGCAGAAATTGCAAGAGAACAGATGAAAGCTACCGTATAGATAAAAAGCCGGTTTCCTACAGGAAATCGGCTTACTTATGTTTTAAGCTAATTGCTATATTTTAAAATAGAGTAATTGCAAGGGGTTAATTAGAAGCCATACTACTATATTTTAGGAAGAATATAGCAATTTATGGTAAAACCATATCAATTTTAAATTTCTTGCAATATTTATTAAAGTATGTTATACTTAATTAGGGACTTTTATACAAATTTATATTTGTGAGTTAAATTGCATTTATTTTATCTATTCAGTACAGTTTTATCAAAATTATTTATTATATCCTTTAATTTAATATTTTCTTATCTATATGTGAGAAAAACTACAAAATGTGAGAGAAACTACAAACATATAATTTTTATCATAAGCTTTTACAAAACTATAACAAAATAGACTGAATTTCATAGATAACTAATTATCTTTGGATTTATATTAGTTATCTATAATTTAATAAATATAAAATTTCATATCGCTGAATTCTTATTTATATAAGAAACGGGGGAACCGATAAATAGGGGTGAATCCAGATATGGACGGGCAAAAGTCCCTTAGCCCGAACCCGTCAGCTAACCTCGTAAGCGTTGAGGGGGGGAATGATAATGTATTGCTATTTATCGACTATGGACCCCATAGTCTTTTATTTTACTCTAAATGAGAGAACAAAAATATGTAGAAGGGGGTAATACAATGAAAAGAGATTTGAATTATGCAGTAATAGGTGCAGGAAATGGAGGCCTAGCAATGGCCGGATATCTAAGTTTCATAGGATATAAGGTGAATTTATACAATAGGACCTTAGAAAATATTTTACCTTTGATAGAAAGACCAGTGATTAAATTAAGTGGAGAAGTAGAAGGCCATGGGAAATTAAATATAGTTACTAACAATATAGGAGAAGCTATAGAAGGAGCAGATATAATAATGGTGACTGTTCCAGCAATGGGACATTATCAATTAGCGAAACAAATGGCTCCTTATTTAGAAGATGATCAAATAATTGTATTAAATCCAGGTAGAACAGGAGGAGCACTAGAAGTATATGCTACTATCAGGCAAGAAGGATGCAACAAGGATATAGTAGTAGCAGAAGCCCAAACCTTTATATATGCTTGTAGAGCTACTTCTAGAACTAGTGCTCGCATATTTAAGACAAAAAAAGAGGTTTCCTTAGCAGCTATACCTTCAATTAGAACAATGGAAGTTATAGCTAAGCTTAATGATGCTTATCCTCAGTTTACACCTGCTAGAGATGTTATAGAGACTAGTATCAATAACTATGGTGCTATATTTCATCCAGCTCCAACTCTTTTAAATAGTGGACATATAGAGAGAGGAGAGCCTTTTGAATACTACACGGAAGGTATAACTCCATCCATTGGGAAATTTTTAGAGAAGATGGATAGTGAAAGGATGAAATTAGGTACTCTACTTAATGTTAACACTTTATCTGCTAAAGATTGGTTAGAATATAGTTATGGAGCGAAGGGAGATAGTTTATATGAAGCTATACAAAACAATCCAGGATACAAAGGTCTCCAAGCTCCTAAAGGTTTAAATATAAGGTATATATATGAAGATGTTCCCTGTAGTTTAGTACCTATGTCCTCTTTGGCAAAACAATTTGGTCTAGAAACCCCTGCTATTGATTCCATTATAAGGATTGCTGAGTTAATAACAGGAATAGACTTCTATAATGAGGGTAGAACTGTGGAGAGATTAGGACTTGCAGGCCTTAAGATAAATCAAATCCATGAACTTGCAGAGACAGGGAATGTATCTACTAAGGAAGGCGAGGTAGCCGCATCATAATTCTTTAATATATATAAATTGTTAATATATGGGCTTGTGTACACAAGCCCATGATTTTTTTAAATTACTGTTCAAAAAAGTGAAATAATAAATCATATATTCAGTACATTATATATGGAAAAGATTCAGATGAAACTTAATTATTAGAAAGATATAACGATAAGTATACTTTTTTGTTATATATATTATACATTATGAATAGGTATATAAATATTGACTTCAAAAAAAATACAAGTTATTATGAGAAAGATTGGTATTGCTCTGAGTTGGTTTGGGCAGCTTACTATAATCAGGGAATAGATATTGAAAAAACAGGTATTAATGAACCAGGGGTAACTCCAAGAGATATTAGAGATTCATCAAAAACATATTCAATTTCTATTAAATAATTTGGAGGAGTTAAAATCTTATGAAAAAATATTTATATACTGGATTAATAATGTTACTAGTCATGATTTCTTTTATAGTATATGCACTAAAACATCCTGAAGCTTTTTTTTTACTTAGTTTAAAATTAACTTACCTCATATACTTTATTTATTTGACAGCAATGGTAGGTATGTTTATTTTGTACTTTAAAAGTAAAACTTAGATTAATTAATAAAAACAAAATAAACGGGGTAAAGATAAAGAAATATAATCTACTTAAGGTGGATGGAAATTGCTCCCAGTGTAAAAGCAACAGCTTTGAAGGAATGAAAAATTATTATTGTTCCAACAAAGATAGTTGCTTTTTTGGTTAAAACATATATTCGTGTTTGAAAAAACATTGAAATAAAGGTATAATTATAGTATTATATACTCATAGGGAATAGGAC
>JAAYFV010000073.1 GCA_012728075.1 Tissierellia bacterium | reverse complement strand
GAAAAAGAGGATATATTAGATAGAATATCCAATAAGATAATTTATAATTATGATTATTATTACGATTACATTTATAAAGATGTAAGGATTAGGGTTTATGTAGATGGTGAGTATCAAGGACAATATATAAGATACTATAATGAAAGTACTGGAAGCTTTAACTAATGGGACAAGGGGTGGGACAAGGGGTCTGACCCCTTGTCCCATTTTTGTGGGACAGTGGGTCAGACCTTCTGTCCCATCTAATAAATATAGTTTAGAAGCTTTTTCTAAAAATGATGATTTAGTTGAATTTATCTGTACTAAATGCAATTATTCCCTATGGGTTCCACGTTTCATTGTACAAGAATTAGAAGAAGACAATTTATTTAATGGGCTTGATCCATCTGTACCACCACAACCTTTTTGCCAAGTTTGCGATGGTGTCATGACTCCTAAATCTTATACTGGTATTCGTGGTGTTCATTACGAGTACAAAAAATATAGTCTAATAGTCATTAGGCTTTTTGGTATGCTCAAAACTCATGAGCTACCTTTTTTTATTTGATAGGAAAAGTAGGACTTTCCTATCAAATAAAAAAAGATGGAGAAATTCTCCATCTTTTAAAGTATTAATTTATCTAATTAAATAACTTAATATAAACCCAACTATAATTCCTACTATCCCAACAATAAAATATCTTCTATTCATAATCATATCCTTCCTAAAATATATTATAGCATCGCTATATTAAATTTGAATTTTTAATAACTACATAAAACTAAACAAGTAGAGATTATTTTAAATTAATATGGGTATTTTTCTTCTATCACATATAGTTCACCTCTTTGGAATATTAAGATAATACACAATCTTTTATCTTTATTGTTATATTTTTTATAACTTTAGTACTTTCTATAGTAACTATAGCTTTAAATATAGTCTAGCATAAATACATAGATTTGTTTGTCGAATCTTAGATTTTAAATGTTATATTTTTTAGACTTATCATTACTTTTTGTATACTACCAACCTAATTTTTCTAATCCATTTATTATTAAAGTTAATGCTTCAATTCTTGTCATATTCTTATTAGGTCTTAATGTCTTATCATCATATCCTTTAATTATATTTGCTATTTCTACATCTTCTTTTAATAATTCTTCATACTTCTTTATCTCTTTGGAATCCTTAAATTCGTCTAAATTTACTATTTCTACATTCTCTACTTCTTTTAGCAGTTTAGATAATAAATCCATTGCCTCTATTCTTGTTATATTATCGTTTAAATCTTCATATCCTGGTATTTCATATATTATATCTTTTTCATAAAGTGTGGCTATATATGGCTTAGCCCAAGTATTGGCAATATAATTAGTATTTGCTAATAACTCTGCTGATTCATTTATAGATTTAATCTTTAAAATATCATATAGCCTATCCAGTGTTTCAAAGAAGCGTCAAATCACTATACCTTTACAATTCTATAAACATCTTGAACTTGGAAGCGAAGTTGAATGCTCACTTGAAGATGGTAAAATTGTCATTCAGCCTCTTCATAGGGAACCTAGTGAATTTTCCGTTGAAATACTCGAGGACCTAGTTTCTAAAGGGTAGTCAGGTGATGAACTAGTAAAGCAGTTTAAAATGCAAAGTAAAAATATTAAAAAAGCTGTTACCAATATGCTTGAAGAAGCAGATGCCATTGCCGCTGGTGAAAAGCCTGCAGCAAATTTTGATGATATCTTTGGTTCAGAGGACTGATTATGTACGAAATACTATTCAGCCCTCAAGCTGAAAGCTTTTTTAAAAAATTAAAGGAAAAACCTCTAAAAAATGCATATAAAACAGCTTTACTAAAATTAAGTGAAAATCCTTATATTGGTCAGCCAAAACGTGGTGATTTATCTGGTGTTTATGGTCTCGATGTAAAATATAAAGGTATAAATTATGAAATCGCCTATACAATAAATGAGGTTGATGGCAAAAAGATTATTGTGATTCTTGCTGGGACTCGTGAGAATTTTTATGAACAACTAAAGCGATATATTACTAGCAAGCTCAGGGAGCACACCTCCCCCTCGCAAAGGTACCGGGTTCCACCCGACTTTTGTCGAAACTTGCTAACGATATAAATAAGGGTCTCACAGGTAGAAATACTTGTGGGGTT
>JAAYFV010000072.1 GCA_012728075.1 Tissierellia bacterium | reverse complement strand
CCCTATGGGTATACGGGGTTTGTGAGTGATAATAATTATCATTTACAACTATCTTGTTTTATGTTATATTGTTATTGGCTTAAATTATCGCGGCAATAAATTTAGATGGAGATGATAATTTTGGCAAAAATGATGAATCCTAGATTTAAGGAATGTAGAAGACTAGGATTAAATGTATGTGGTCATCCAAAGGCTATGGATAGGGCAAAACCAGGTACTTCTAGAGGGGACAAAAAATTATCCAATTATGGCCAACAATTGCTAGAAAAACAGAGATTACGTGCCTATTATGGGATAATGGAAAAACAATTTATAAGATATGTCAAAGAAGCTAAAAAGTCCCAAGATCAAACAGGGTATGCTTTGATAAAGATATTAGAATCTAGACTTGATAATTTAGTATATAGATTAGGTTTTGCATCTTCCATTAAACAAGCAAGACAAATGGTAGTCCATGGTCATATTAGAGTTAATGGACAAAAAGTGGACATACCTTCCTATAGGGTAAATATAGGAGATGAAATATCCTTGAAGGAAAGTTCTAGAAATGTGGAGTTGTTTAAGGACAATTTCCTGTCTAGTTTCCCAAATAGATATCCTTATTTAGAAAAAGATGATATTAGTTTTTCCGGAAAACTAATAAGGTTTCCAGAAAGAGATGAAATACCTATAGAAATCGATGACCAATTAGTTGTTGAATACTACTCAAGACTTGTATAACATTAAGGGATATCAAGCTTTTATTAGATTGATATCCCTTTTTTTATATTTTACTAGTTTAATATAAAAATTTGTTCCATATCCTGTCATTCCTTATTAAATTCACCAGCTATTCTATTCATCCTCTTAGAAAAACTTATTACTTTCCTTTCATATTCTTCATCCATCAAAGGGGAGGTAAGTAAAAAATCTGCTGTAGATTGATTGTTTGCAACAGGAATGTCGTATAAAACAGCTATTCTAAGTAGGGCCTTTACATCTGGATCATGGGGTTGGGCTTCTAAAGGATCCCAGAAAAATACCAAAAAATCTATATCTCCTTCTGCTATTCGAGCACCTATTTGTTGATCTCCTCCCAAAGGACCAGATTTATAGGCATGAACTGGTAATTTTACGATTTCCCATATTAAAGTTGCAGTAGTGCCTGTACCACATAGAAAGTGCTCCCCTAGTTTGTCTTTGTTTTCCTTGACCCAATTTATCAAATCCTTTTTCCTATTATCATGGGCTACAAGGGCTATACGTTTTTGTTTTTTCATCTTTATAGTGGTATAATCCTCTTTTCTCATATTAAACCTCCTTAGACTTAAAAGATTCTACTTATATAACTATAATACTGTATTATTAGCTTTAATGCCATATATAAAAAGGGCTTATAAAAATTTCAAACAGTTTTTGTCTTTTAAAATTATATTAAATCTAGAAATCTTTTATAATAATGTAACTAATTTGTAAATAGATTATATTACTTATTATATATAATGGTCTTAAGGAGGGATATTTGTGAAAACATTTAGAAGGTATTTTTTATAAATTATGTTTGTTATCTTAACGTTAGTTTTGACCGTAGGTTGTGGGGCTAAGCAATCAGAACCTAAGGATATAGACATAAAGGATAGAAGCCATTCAGCCACTCAAGAAACAATAAATATAGGCACTAGTGAGGAAATGGACTTTGAAGAAACTGAAAAAAGCCCTCTAGAACCGGAAAAGGTAATCACCACCATCTATATGGATTTTGAAACTACAGAATTTGAAAGATCAAGTAAAAACCTTCAAGATGCTGTTAAAAAATATAAAGGTTATGTAGAAAATTCTAGTTTAGATTATGGTCAATACCGAAATAATAAAAGATATAAAGACGCTTACTATGTAATTAGGATTCCAAAGGAT
>JAAYFV010000071.1 GCA_012728075.1 Tissierellia bacterium | reverse complement strand
TCCTACAGATTTGCCATCAATTTCTATAATACAAAGTTGACTTAATTTGCCTTCCCAACTACTAATATTATTCATAGTATCTTCTAAAGATTCCCCCAAACCATTAGGAAATCCTGCATGTTCCATAGCCTTACCATCATTCCACCACTTATTTAATTGAATAGCATCGTCGATAGTAGCACTTCTAACTATAATATTATCCTTCTGAATTCTCATACTTTCCTCCGTTAAATTTATTTGGAGGGTTTATAGGGCGTGAACCCTCCTTACACGCTTAAATGTCATTTTAATCATAACGGCCACTTCCTTTCCTCTAAAAGATATTATGAAATATTAACTCAAATATATTATATCAGAATATACATAATTGTATATTAATACCCATATTATTATAATTATTATTTATCTAATCTTACAATATATTGACAAATTTTCTTTTGCCCACTTTTATAAAGCTCATGCCACTCTGGCACATCAATAATACCAACTAATTCAGCTCCACAGTATTCACAGGTCTTTCTAGATGCAATATTTTCTGGTGAGCATGTAATAATAATGTTTTCCATTTTATGTTTGTTTGCTAACAAAAATAACAATTTACAGGCCTCCCCTGCATAATGATTTCCCTTAAAAGCTGCATAAATTTCATATCCTATATTTTCACCATATTTTGTATTATCATTGTAGCCAATTCTCAAATCGCACTGTCCTATTTCAACATCATCTATGCTTCTCATAATTTTAAAATAATATGCAGGAACATATCCTTTTTCTATATTTTCATCAGCAGTTTTATATAAATGTAAATAGATTTCTTGATTTTTTAAATCAGTTGTATTAAAAAACATCTTGCACCCTCTTAATATAAATTGTCAATATACTGAATAATATACATATTATATCATTTAATTCTACCTTATGATAACCCCTTAAACATCATCCTATAACCCAATAGCTTGTCCTACTTATGATAGGGTTCACCGTATCAGTTATACTAGCAAAACTTATTTGATGATAAGTATATAATAAAAATAAAAACCAGTAGGTTTTCTAACATAATACACCTACTGGTTAATCCCCTACATTTTCTATAGCTATTGTTTCTATATTCTCTTGACTACATACACTTTTTAATTTAATATCATTTGTAATAAAATAATCAACATTCATAGATATGCCTGTAGCTAAAATTATCGCATCTGGAGTTTTTATATTATAATAAGCCCTAAGCCTTGATGCTATATCTGCAATTTTATAATCCACATCAATAATTGATAGATTTGGATAATTGGACAATATTAATTTATACCTATTTTCTAAAAAGACATTATTATATTTTTTAGGTTTTACTAGTATTTCCATAAAAGATATTATTGACATAAAAGCTTCATTTTTACCATCTTGTATCTCTATAAAAATTTTCTCCAATTTATCTGCATAATTAGGATTATCTTCAAAATAATATATAAAACAATTAGTATCCAGTAATATAGTTTCTCTATTGTTTATTCCCATGATTCTCTTTCCTCTTTTATATATTCATTAATGTCAATATTGTTCCATAATTCCTTTCCTAATCCTCTCATAACTTTTGCAAAACTATCTGGCTTTTCCATTAATAAGATTTGCCTAGCTTCTTCGTCATATAACCATATAATTTCAGCACCTGGTCTCAATCCTGCTTTTTTTAATATTTCTTCTGGTATCTTTAGACTTCGGTCCTCATTCAGCTTAGAAATAAGACTCATTATTAACACTTCCTTACTTTTATAGATA
>JAAYFV010000009.1 GCA_012728075.1 Tissierellia bacterium | reverse complement strand
TTTAAGGAACTGGGAAGGAATTGTCAAGAGATATGACGAAGATTATATAGGTTGTAGTGCAGAAGGTCATGTAAGTCATATACTCTCCGCTAGATTAAGTTCCAGGCCTCTAGGATGGAGTATAGAAGGAGCAGACCAAATGGCACGTCTAAGGGTATACAAGACCAATGGCGGAGATATTTATCGTCTAATGAAGAATAAAAAAAGTGAAAGCAAAAAAGAAGCAAGAATAATAGAATTAGATAAAAGAGTTGTAAAGGGTAAACTTAAAGCATCTTTCCATGGGAATTTAGATAATATTCCAGCTATTAATAGTGGAAAAAGAACATGGGAAAAACAAATATTTAAATCTGTAAGAGGAATATAGTGCATAAAAGAATAAATAATATTTCTTTTTGCTAAAAACCAAACAACATTGATATTTTTATGAAGTCAAGGGCTTGCGATATCAAGGGCTTTAGCCTTTACCCTTGAAGAATAAAAATATCAATGTAAAATGAGAATGCAAAAAATAATATTATTGAAATAATCTATAAAAATAATTTAGGGGAATGGCTGCATTAGTCATATTCAAAAAATATGGGGATATTACGACTATTCATTTCCTACAATTACTTGACACTATCATTGAAAACTTTATAGTTGCTAGAATAGATGAAACTATTGTAGGATTTTTATGGTTTAGTACTGAGTATCCAACAGATATGTTAGTACATACTGAAATAATAGAAGATATTGATAATTGTATATATTGTGAACAGATAGCTGTTAAAAAAGAATTTCAAGGCAAGCATATTGGGAAAGAGCTATATAGGTTTTTAAATAATAATTACGAAGGAAAAGGAATAATTGTATTTGTAAATACAGCTCCTGAAGGGAATAAGGCTTCATTATCTTTTCATACCAGTATTGGATTTAAAATAGTTGGAGAGTTTTATAGAAAAGATTTTTGTGGGTTTAGCGATTATAAAGCAAATTTGTTAAAATTAGAAGAAATGTAATAATATAATTATAGAGAGATAGATTTTATGTGTGTTAGCATGGGTGTAGACTAACTGATGGAATTATATATTAATTAAGATCAAACTAAGTTTTTTCAGATTCAAATATGTTTAGAAAATTTAAGAAACATCTGACTGTCTCTCTTGACATAACCAAACTGTATTGATACTATTAAATCACAATACATACAGTTACAAAGTGTAATACAACATTACAAAGGAGGGATTTTTTTGACTAAACCATTAATAATGACACCAGGACCAACTGAAATTCATGAGGATGTAAGGAAGGCTATGGCTCAGGATATAACAAATCCAGATTTGGATATTAATTTTTATGAATATTATAGAGAAAGCTGCAATAAATTGAAAAAGTTGTTAAACACTAAAGAAGATGTACTTATATTAGATGGGGAAGGGATATTAGGTTTAGAAGCTGCATGTGCATCTTTGATAGAAGCAGGAGATAGAATACTTTGTATAGATAATGGTATATTTGGTCATGGTTTTGGGGACTTTGCTAAAATATATGGCGCTGAAGTAGTATATTTTAAAGGGGATTATAGAAAAGCCATTGATGTAGATGAATTGGAAAAGTTTTTAGAAAGGGATAATGAATTTAAATTAGCTACTTTAGTTCATTGTGAAACTCCATCAGGTATTACTAATCCAGTAGATAAAATTTGTCCTTTATTAAAAAAACATGGAATAATTTCAATAGTAGATTCTGTTTCTGCTGTTGGT
The DNA here is from genome assembly GCA_012728075.1 of Tissierellia bacterium. Taxonomy (GTDB): domain Bacteria; phylum Bacillota; class Clostridia; order Tissierellales; family Tepidimicrobiaceae; genus Keratinibaculum. Next base: position 12,447 of record JAAYFV010000009.1, on the reverse strand, counting down.
GGGGAAAGAGTTGAAGTGGATAAATGGCAAATGGATATAGTATAAGGTGGTAGTCAAAAATGTTTATCTGCAGCACCTGGATTAACTTTTTTAAGTATTAGTAAAGGGGCTTGGAATATTATAGAAAATCGCAAAACTCCCATTGCATCTTTTTATTGTAATTTAGGTATATGGAAAAACTATTATGAGGAAAAGTGGTTTCCATATACTCAGCCCATAAGCGATATATACGGTTTAAATTGTGCATTAGATAGAATATTAGAAAAAGGAGATTATATTGAAAGACATAATAAAATTGCCAATGGAGTTAGAAAGGCTTTAACACAAGTTGGACTCGAATTATATCCTTTAGATGGATATTCTAATACAGTTACTACAGTTTTAGTTCCAGAGGGGATAAGTTTTAGTGAAATATTTAATAGTATGTTAGAGGACCATAATATTATGATTGCTGGTGCCTTTGATTACTTAAAAGATAAAGTTATTAGAATTGGACATATGGGTGAAAATTGTTATGAAGATAAGATGTATATAACTTTAAAGGCATTAGATAATGTGCTTAAAAAATATGGAATTAAATTAAATGGTAGTTTGCATAAATATTTTGTTGATTTTATGTAAGGAGGATTTATGAAAAAAACATTACCTAATATTGCCCGGATTGTATCAAATGATTAAGACTAATACATTAACATTAATGGAATCAATAAAAATGAGAATTGGATATACTTGTTTATTAATAGGTGTAAAAAGTACAAATTTTAGATATACAACTATAAAAAATTCAAGGGAAGAGGATATGAAATTGGCGTGAAGGCCTTAATCAATAATAGCCTTTTCACGCCAATTACCTTTTTTATAAAAAATAGTATTTATAATTGCACCCATTACCCAAGAAGTTAATAATGAAATAAATATTGATTCTGGTCTTCCTGTAGGGTACTCTGCACTACGTGTTAAATAAGCAAGACCATAGGCAACAGGTACACGGATGACAACTGTGGTAATCAGTGAAATCCACATAGGAGTAATAGTATCACCTGCACCACGCATAACTCCAGACAAACATTGGGTTATAGCCATTGCAATATAGCCCAAGGCAAGAATTCTCATCATATGCATACTTAGGTCAACCAATTCTTTTGTATTGGTAAAAACACCCATAAGATGTTTGCCAAAGATTAAGATCAATATCGTTATAGTAGTAGAAACTCCAACAGCAATTTTAATGCCATCTTTAGTTCCCTTTTCTACTCTATCAAATTTTTTAGCTCCTACATTTTGTCCAGTATAGGTGGTCATTGCACTTCCAAAAGAAAAGTTTGGCATCATGGCAAACCCGTCTACCCGCATGATAATTACATAAGCAGCTATAACCATTTCTCCAAAACTATTAGTTAGGGATTGTACAACAATCATTGCAAGAGAAAATATTGCCTGGGTTAAGCCTGAGGGCAATCCTAGTTTTATAAGTCTAGATGAGTATTCTTTATTTAGTTTTAGCATTTTCCAATTTAGAGTAAAACTACTTTTCATATTAATTAATTTGATAATACAAAGTATTGCTGATATTGATTGTGCTATAACAGTTGCTAAGGCAACGCCTGGAACTCCCATATTAAATTTTGCAACAAACAAAATATCAAGTCCTACATTTAAAGCTGTAGAAATTAGTAGAAAAATAAGCGCTGATAAAGAATCCCCAAGTCCCCTCAAAATACCAGCTAAAATATTATAATAAGCAAGACCAGCAATTCCAACAAAATATATAATAAGGTAATCTGTACACCAGTCTATAATAGAGCTCGGTGTGTTAAGAAAAGAGAGTAATGGGCGAGTGACAATAGGCCCGATAATCATTATAATTACTGATGAAATAGCAGTAAGTGTTATACAAGTACCTATGGTACGTGAAAGTTTTTCTTTATCTTTAGCTCCAAAGTACTGGGATACCATTATTCCAGCACCTACAGATATTCCCACAAATAATACCAATAATAGATTTAATATGGGGCCTGCACTGCCAACTGCAGCAAGTGCATTATCTCCTATATACTTGCCAACGATAATTGAATCTGCAGTATTATAAAATTGTTGGGCAATGTTACCAATCAACATAGGTATTGCAAATTCAACAATACGTTTCCAAGGTGGTCCCTCTGTTAAATCCTTGGGCGCAAATAGTTCTTTGAATTTTACCATATACATTCCTCCTAAGTTAATTTGATAATTTATAAAATTTAAGCAAAGTCACACCTATATATTGTACTCTTTAAGAAGAAACTAATCAAGATTAAAAGATACCTGGGAGGAATAGATAGTGGTTTATATATGAGACAAAAGACCTATGTGTGATATAATATAGACATATAGATACTATAAGGAAGGTGCCGATATGCCTATATCAAAATTAGGTTATTATGGAAATAGCAAAACAGGCAAGTTGTCTAATGCTAATGGTCATCCCGTAGAAATATTAACAGATGATGAATTGAATTCCTTTGAAAAATTTATTGACATCCCAATGATTCTTTTCAATGAAAAAGAGGTACTATATTTGAATGATTTTTGCAAGAAGATGTTGGGTTATGAAGAACTATTAAAAGGCAAAACCTTAGATATATTCGACAGCTTTGAAAAAGAATTTATTGAGAATACACATCATATTTTAGAGGATGGTACGTATCATATAAGGTATGAAACTTCTATACTTAATAAAGATAAGGAAAAGTTGTGGGTTGAACTTATAGGAAGGACTGTTATATATAATTGCCAAAAATGTATTTTTGCAAGTCTAAAGGATATTTCTGATGTAAAACAATTTAAATCAAATCTATCCAGAATTTCTAAAGTTAGGGCTTTGATGTTAGAAACTACTAGGTTTGCATTGAAGATAGAGGATATAAGTGAATTATTTCAACTCATTTTAAGAAATGCATTATATTCCATTGAGAATGGGACAATAGGAACAATATTAATAAAAAAGGGCGACTATTTTACTGTGGCTTCCCAAATAGGATTTTCTAGGGATATTAAAGATTTTCAATTGCCAATTGAAGAGGCATTTCTATATAGAGCAACTAATGGCAGAATGGATGAAATTGCAAATATTCCAGATTTGGTGCCTTATAGAAAATATTATCTTATTGAAACAAAGCATGGAGAAAAAAAGTATATTAAATCAACCCTTACAGCCCCAATCTACATAAATGGCAGTTTGTTCGGAATGATTAATATAGATTCCATTGAAACTAATGCTTTTGATGGAGAAGATGTTAAATCTATGGAATTTATACGAAATTATATTGAAATAATAATAACTAATTATTTACTATATGAAGAGAAATCTCACTTAGCAAGGTATGATCAATTAACTAATGTTTACAATCGATCTTATTTTGAAGATCAAGTCAAAAGCATAATAGATAAAGCTTTATGCTATAAAGAAACCTTTAATTTAGTTATTTGGGATATAAATAATTTAAAGGCTATTAACGACTCTTTTGGACATTTAACAGGAGATGAGGTTATTAAAAAATTTATTTATGAACTTAAAAACAATATTAGAAAGACAGATATTATTGGAAGATACGGTGGGGATGAATTTGTAGGTGTTTTTCTTAACAGTCATATAGAAAGCCTTGATAAAAAATTTCAAAATCTTCTTACATATATGGAAAACAATCCACTATGTATTAATGGGAAAGAAATAATATGTGGGTTTAGCTATGGTATAGCAAGTTTTCCTAAAGAGGGGATTCACCTTAAAGATTTGATCAGAGTTGCAGATGAAAGAATGTATATTTTTAAGAAAAATTATAAAAAGCGAATAGGTAAATTATGAAAAAAGATGACAGTTTATCTATAGGAAGTAGTTCAGGCAATAATAATTAGAGAGAAAGATAAATGACATTGATATAGTTTTATCATTTTGCTATTATAAATTGATGATTTAGCAAGAAATTAATTAATAAATATTAGGAGGCGAAGTTTGTATGGAACAAAAAGAAAAGAAAGTAAAATTTTCTAGAATTGTAAGAGTACTATTAATACCATTATTAGCATTTATGTTATGGTATGTATTTTTGCCAGCAATTAATTTACATTCTTTTGAATTTTGGATTTATTTGATAATTAATTTATTATTTGCAGTAGTTATCTTGCTTACATTTGATAAAAAATACTATAAATTATTTGTAGTACCGGGAATTTTATTTATATTATTAATTGTGTTAAAGTTATCTTCAACGGTTATATTTCATTCAACTAGATACGCTAATTTAATTAATAAGGAAAATAGTTCTTTTGAAGAAGATATAAAAGAAGCCTCTTTTGAGCAAGTCCCTACAGTTGATAGAGATACAGCCCAAAGATTAGGTAGTAGGAAGATGGGAGAAATGTTGGATTTAGTCTCTCAATACAATGTATCTGATGCTTATACTCAAATTAACTACAAAGATAAGCCGGTAAGGGTTACACCTCTAGAATACTATGGATTTTTAAAATGGGTAGGCAACAAGAATGAGGGTATTCCTAATTATATTATAGTGGATATGATAGATGGAAAAGTAGAGCTAAAGAAACTCAAAAACAACATAAAGTATTCTAAGTCAGATAAATTTTCAAGAAATATCTATAGACATTTAAGACTAAAATACCCTAAAGACATGTTCTTTGAAATTAACTTTGAAATTGATGAAGAGGGAGTTCCTTATTGGGTAGCGCCAGTATATCACAATACTATTGGTTGGTTTGGTGGGTTTGATGTAAAGGAAGTAATACTAACCAATGCAACAAATGGTGAGACGAAAAAATACAATATAAAAGATGTACCCAAATGGGTTGATAGGATTTATGATGCTAATGAAATAATTAGGCAACTTAATTGGAATGGTGGGCTTCAATCAGGATTTTTCAATTCCATATTTGCTCAAAAAGGTGTATTGCAAACAACAGAAGGTTACAATTATTTAGCTATAGATGATGATGTTTATCTGTATACAGGTATGACTTCTGTAGGAGCTGATGAATCTAATGTTGGTTGTGTGCTTGTAAACATGAGAACAAAGGATGCTAAATTTTACAAGATGTCATCTGCGGAAGAGTTTTCAGCTATGGAAAGTGCTGAGGGAGCGGTGCAGGAGAAATGATATATATCAACTTTTCCAATACTATTAAATATAGGTAATAAACCGACTTATTTTATGTCATTAAAAGATGAAGCGGGGCTTGTTAAAATGTATGCATTAGTTGATGCTGGCAATTATCAGCAGGTATCTATTGGTACAACAGTAGATAATGTGGTTAGTACTCATTTAGGCAAGGATATAACCAATCTTCAACCTGAAGCAGATGAAGAACCTACGGAGTTTTTAAATATAACGGGTAAAATCATGGGTATTGAATCTGTGGTCATAGATGGGAATACTCATTATTATTTCTTATTGGATAATAGTGATAAAATATTTATAGCTAATATTGAAGTATCAGAAAATCTGCCCTTTATAAAGATTGATGATGAAGTTAGTATTGAATACTATGAAAAAAACAATTTAAACCAAGTAACAAAAATAGAATTAAAATAAAGATAGGAAAGCCTATTCTAGTTATAAATGTAGAATAGGCTTTTATTTTTGCAATTAAGTTTTTTTAATCCAAAAAACAGAAAAAAAAATATTCTTGAAAAAGAATCATAATTGTGGTATACTTGTAAAAATAAATTCTTTTTATTTATTAATTATCGATTAATTAAATAGGTATAGAATATATTATGTCGATAGTCTCATATAAATAAATATGTAAGAGAGTTTTTGGAAATAATGTGTGAATAGAATGAATAGAGTGAATAAATTTTATATTGCAATATTCTGGACAAAACTCCCATACTAACTGAAGATATGACTTCATATAGTGTATAGGGGAGCTTTATATTTTTACAGAGCCGATTTTATTTTGATAAAATATGTATAAAATTTTTCTGTCATATTTTTGACGGAATAATTAAAATAAAAGGGGGTTAAATTTAATGAAGAAGAAACTTTCAGTCCTTTTGAGCATTATCCTTTTAGTATCAATGCTCTTTACAGGATGTTCTAACTCAGATGGAGGTACAGGAGGTAAAAAGATTTTAAGATCTAATAATAGTAGTGAACCAGGCTCCTTAGATCCTCCATTGGCTCAAGGAACTCATGAGTCTTGGATATTAGAAAATGTATTTGAAGGACTTATGACTTTTGATGAAAAAGGAGAGTTAGTACCAGGAATGGCTGAAGATTATGAAATCTCAGAGGACGGGCTAACTTATACCTTCACTCTTCGTGATGGTATCAAATGGTCAAATGGTGATCCAGTAACAGCTGAAGACTTTGAATTTAGCTGGAAGAGGGCTTTAGATCCAGAATTAGCTGCAGATTATGCACATATACTTTATTATATTGAAGGTGCAGAAGCCTATAATACAGGTGAAGGTTCAAGGGATGATGTAGCTGTTAAGGCTTTAGATGAAAAAACTTTGGAAGTAACTTTAGAATCTCCAACAGCATATTTTCTAGAATTAACTGCATTTTACACATATTTCCCAGTAAATAAAAAAGTAGTAGAATCCAATCCAGATTGGGCAAAAAAACCTGAAACTCATGTTTCTAATGGGCCATTTAAATTAGTTAAATGGGAACATAATGCTAAGATTGCCATGGAAAAGAATGATTTGTACTATAATGCAGATAAGATAAAGTTAGATGGTATTGAATTGGATATTATAGAAGATCAAAATACTGCATGGCAAAAATATGAAGGTGGAGAATATGATATTCTAGTGGATATACCAACATCAGTAGTTGCACAACTTCAAGCAGAAAATGATCCTCAATTACACATAGGACCTCAAGTTGGCACTTATTATTATAATGTAAATCCAGATGTTAAACCATTTAATAATGTAAAGGTAAGAAAAGCTTTATCTATGGCCTTAGATAGGGAAACTATAGTAAAAGACATTACGCAAGGTGGTCAAATAGCAGCTGAAGGTGTGGTTCCTTATGGATTAAAGGATGAAAATGGCAAGGAGTTTAGAGATGGTGTTGGCAATTTAATCGAATATAATCCAGAAAAAGCAAAGGAATTATTAGAAGAAGGTTTAGCTGAAGAAGGAATGACCATTGAAGATTTTAATAACAGTAATTTTGTTCTTCTTTATAATACTTCAGAATCCCATAAGAAAATTGCACAAGCTGTTCAAGAAATGTGGAGAACTGCTTTAGGGATTGAGATAGGTCTTGAAAATGTTGAATTCCAAGTAAAACTTGATAGAGAAAAAGCAGGAGATTATGACATATCTAGAGGTGGATGGATAGGAGACTTTATGGATCCTATGACAATTTTAGAACTTTGGTGGTCAAAGAGTGCTTTTAATGATGTAAATTACAATAATCCAGAGTATGATGCATTATTAGATGAGGCAAAATCAACAATAGATCAAAATATTCGTATGGAAGCTATGAGGAAAGCAGAGAAGATGGTAATGGAAGATATGCCAGTTATTCCAGTATACTTCTATACTCAACCATATGTTTTAAGGGATGGAGTAGAAGGTGTTGTTAAGGTTCCTATAAGATATCCAGTAATAACTTATGCTGATATAACTAAATAGTTTAAAAATATCTGGGACAGTACTAGTAGTACTGTCCCAGATAAAATAATAATGTATGATTTAATCTAATGTTTATTTAATAAATTTAAAGAGCTAATTTATACACATATGACATATGAGCATTGGTTTTTATATTTAATATATAGAAAAGGGGAGGTAATATGAGTAAATACGTTATAAAAAGACTTGCAATGGCTATAGTTACTTTATGGGTAATAATTACTATTACTTTTATTTTAATGCACTCTGTCCCTGGGGACCCATTTGCTAATGAAAACAAAAGAATACCTGAGGCAGTTTATCAAAATTTGTTGAAAAAATATGGATTAGACAAACCTTATAGTCAGCAGTATTTAATGTACTTAAAGAATATTGCTAGAGGGGATTTTGGAGAATCCATGAAATCCAATACTGAAACTGTAAATGAAATGATTGCAAGGGGATTTCCTGTTTCTGCTTCATTGGGATTACAGGCTCTTCTTATAGCTTTGATATTTGGGCCTGCTCTTGGTGCAATAGCAGCACTATATCAGAATAAATTTCCAGATTATATTTCTATGATTATTTCTATTATAGGTGTTTCTGTACCTAGCTTTGTAATGGGAACTTTCTTAATTCAATTTGTTGCTAGAAAAGTTAATTGGATTCCTATAGGAGGCTGGGGAGAATGGAGACATACTTTATTACCATCTATTGCTTTAGCAATGATGCCATTGGCTCAAATGGCAAGGCTTATGCGTTCTAGTATGTTAGAGGTAATAGGACAAGATTATATTAAAACTGCAAAATCCAAAGGAATTTCTAAATCGGCAGTTATTTTAAAACACTCTGTTAGAAATGCAATATTACCTATTGTATCCATATTAGGGACTACAATTTCCAATCTTTTAGTGGGTAGTTTTGTTATTGAAAAGATTTTTGGTATTCCTGGTTTAGGAATGTTTTTCACCACTTCAATATATAATAGGGATTATACTTTAATAATGGGGATTACAGTTTTTTATGCAATTATACTAATCCTTATGTTGTTATTTGTTGATGTTGCATATACGTTGATAGATCCTAGAATTAGACTTACTGAGGAGGGACGTTAACTATGAGAAATGATATAGCATACACTAAAGAAATGTTTGAAAAAGCCCCTCAAGAATTAAGAGATTCTGAAAAAATAAAGCGGCCTAGTATAAAATATTGGGCTGATGTATGGCGTAGATTAAAACAAAACAAATTAGCCATGACTGGCTTAGTACTTCTTATAATTTTAACTATTATGTCCATTATAGGAACTCAAATAAGTGGATATAAGTATTATGAACAAAATTTAAAGAAGATAAATGTGAAACCAAATAAAGAATATTGGTTTGGTACCGATGAATTAGGTAGGGATTTATTCTCTCGTACTTGGTTAGGTACTAGATATTCTTTAATTATTGGAATACTTGCAGCTCTTATTGACTTTGGTATAGGGGTTTTATATGGAGGGATTGCTGGAATGGCATCTCCTAAGGTAGATTCCATTATGATGAGAATAGCAGAGGTTATTTATAGTATTCCTTATATGTTAGTTGTTGTGTTGCTATCTGTAGTATTTTCCGAAGCAGGAGCGGGAACTTCCATGTTTGTTTTAATTCTTGCTATGACTATAACAGGGTGGGTGCCTATGGCTAATCTAGTTAGAGGCCAGGTACTTCAACTTAAGGAGTCAGAATACTCATTAGCTTCAGAGTCTATAGGTGCTTCTAAGGGATGGATCCTTAGAAAGCATATTATGCCAAATACCTTAGGACCTATTTTAGTTAATTTAACTTTAACTATACCAGTAGCAATATTTTCAGAAGCAACTTTAGGTTTTTTAGGATTGGGTTTACAGCCACCTAAACCAAGTCTTGGAACTTTAGCTAATGATGGTTTAGCTGTTATGCCAATAGGACTTTTTTATCAAATATTGATACCAGCAGTATTAATATCTATTTTAATGTTTTCATTTAATGTATTAGGTGATGGTTTAAGGGATGCACTTGATCCAAGATTACGTAAACAGAAAGAGGTGGAAAAATGGAGAAGTTGTTAGAAGTGAAGGATTTAGCAGTATCTTTCCAAACTTTTTTTGGAGAAGTTGAAGCTGTGCGTGGCGTTAGCTTTCACGTGAACAAAAAAGAAACTGTGGCTTTAGTGGGAGAGTCAGGTTGTGGTAAGAGCGTAACAGCAAGTTCTATTATGCAACTACTTCCTATGCCACCTGCATTTTATAAGAGTGGACAAATCTTATTTGAAGGTGAAGATATAATTAAAAAAAGCGAAAAAGAAATGCAGCAAATTCGTGGAAGTCAAATTTCGATGATATTTCAAGATCCAATGACTTCATTAAATCCAACTATGAAGATTGGAAAACAAATAGTGGAGGGATTAGTTAAAAACAAGAAATTAAGTCCTAGTGAGGCTGAGAAGAAGGCTATAGATATGTTGAATCTAGTATCTGTGCCTCAACCAGAAAAAAGGATTAAGCAATATCCTCATGAATTTTCAGGGGGTATGCGTCAGAGGGTTATGATAGCAATTGCTATGGTTTCAAATCCTAAGCTTTTGATAGCTGATGAACCTACTACTGCACTAGATGTTACCGTTCAAGCACAGATATTAGACCTTATGAAGGAGATTCAAAATCAATTTGATACGTCTATTATTTTGATTACTCACGATTTAGGTGTTGTTGCTGATATGAGTGATAGAGTTATTGTAATGTATGCTGGGCAATTGATGGAAGAAGGTACAGTATATGAAATTTTCAAAAATCCAAAACATCCTTATACTAGAAAATTATTAGGTAGTGTTCCTCGCCTAGATATGGATAGATCTGAATCCCTACACTCTATTGAGGGAACGCCTCCTGATTTATATGCTCCTCCTAAAGGTTGTCCATTTTTTGATAGATGTGATGAGGCGATGGTTATTTGTAAGGAATACATGCCAGAACGGGAATATCATACGGATACACATTATAGTTGTTGTTGGTTAAATCATCCAATGGCCAAAAGTGTAGCGGAAGGGAGTGTAGTATAATGGTAGAACCTTTAGTTTCTGTGAGGAATATAAAAAAATATTTTGATGTTGGAGAAGGGGAATTAAAGGCCGTGGATGATGTGAGTTTCGATATATATCCTAAGGAAACTTTTGGGCTTGTAGGAGAATCTGGATGTGGTAAATCTACGGCTGCTAGAACAATAATTAGACTTTATGAGCCTACAGATGGGCAGATGTTTTTTGAGGGAGTAAATATATACGAATTATCTAGACATGAAATGCAGGATATGCGTAGAAATTTTCAAATGATATTTCAAGATCCTTATGCATCATTAAATCCTAGGATGACAGTTGAAGAAATTGTATCTGAACCTTTTAAAGTTCATCATATATATGATAATTCTAAGGAACGTCGTGATAGAGTAATTCAATTATTAGAACTTGTAGGTTTAAATGAAGAGCATTCTTTGCGATTTCCTCATGAGTTTTCTGGAGGACAACGTCAAAGAATTGGAATTGCAAGAGCTCTTGCATTAAATCCAAAATTCATAGTTTGTGATGAGCCTATATCCGCGTTAGATGTATCCATACAAGCTCAGGTAGTAAATCTATTGAAAAGATTGCAGGATGAATTAGGACTAACTTATCTATTCATAGCCCATGATTTATCCATGGTTAGATATATTTCGGATAGAGTGGGGGTTATGTATTTAGGGCATCTAGCTGAAGTTGCAAGTTCAGAGGAACTTTATGATAATCCAATTCATCCATATACAAAAGCTTTGCTTTCAGCTATACCTATTCCAGATCCAGAAATTCAAAGGAGCAGGCGTAGGATAATATTGGAAGGAGATGTACCAAGTCCTATAAATCCTGAAGATAATTGTAGGTTTGCTGATAGATGTCCTTATGCTATAAAAATTTGTAAGGAAGTAGCTCCAGAATTAGAGGAAATAGAAAAAGATCATTTTGTAGCATGTCATAGGGCAAACGATATGTAATTTAGACTATATGACCATAGTTTATTCTATTATTAAACTAAGGTCATAAGATTTTAATAGTTCTTTTAATAATATTGGATTTTTAATATTTTTATTCAACCATAATTTTTCTTAACCCATTATAACGCAATAATAAACTATCTATATCTGTATCTAATGAAAATCTACTACACATTATTTTCTTTCTCTCATCATTTAATTATATATATTATATAATGGTATTAAATTATTTTCTAGAGTAGCATATTAATGTATAATAAATTAAGGGAGTATATTATTATATAGAAAAGGAGAAGGAAAAACTATGAGAAAAATATTAGCTTTAATGGGAAGCTCAAGGATAAATAAAAATACCAATATATTATTAGATTTAGTGCTCAAAGGTGCAGAGGAGAAGGGACATGATATAAATAAGATTTATATTTCTAGAGAAAATATTTCCCCTTGTACTGGCTGTAATTATTGTGGCACTAAAGGGGAATGTATTATAAAAGACGATATGGTAAAAATATATGATTATATTGACAATAGCGATATTTTTATATTGGCTTCTCCCCTATATTTTAATACGGTAAATGGAATCACAAAAAACCTAATAGATAGGTGCCAAAAATACTGGTCTATTAAGTATCAATTAGGAAAAGATTATAAAAGGCATTTTAAAAGGGTTGGGATATTTTTAGCTGTTGGAGGAGCTAGTTATTCTCAAGGGCATTTTCAAGCTATTGTTCCTACTATAGATTTATTTTTTAAAGCTATAAATGCAGAGTATAAGGG
>JAAYFV010000070.1 GCA_012728075.1 Tissierellia bacterium | reverse complement strand
GAGAAGAAGAGATAAATATTTATATATAAAAGAAATGGAGATACAAGAACAACTTATTGGGTTTGATTCATCAAGTAGTGCTCCAATTCATGATAGGAATAGAGAAGGAATGATGCAGTTACAGCATTTTGCTGAAAAAGGCTTGCTTCCAGATGAATGGGATGATGTTAAATTAGAGAGCCTTGTTATTACAGCATATGAACAAGCAGAAGGTGAGACGACCCCAAGTATAGATAAAACAAAGGATTTATCTGTAGTATTAAACATTGACAAAAATATAGAAGAAATACCAATCCAATGTCCTTTCACAGTAGAGTTTGGCAAACAGGATATAGGAACAAAAGTTGTTTATTATGATCCTATACTTGAGAAGGAAAAGTACTTTTTTATTAATGAAATTTACTTTTATGATGTTTATGAAGATACATTAACAAAATCCGAACAAATAGAAGATCTAGAGATGCGAGAAGAGATGCTTAAGGATTTTAATAGGGCAATGGAAAATTTATGTCCAAGGGATAAAAACTTAGCTGTTATAAAATATGAAACATTGGATAATGTACAACTTAATTTTATGATGAAAGATTATCTAGAAGCAGAGCCAATAGTGCATGATTCTAGTGCATCAATAGGATTTATTTGTAAATGTGACGAAATAGGGATTAATGGATATAAGTTACGAGAATGTGTGGTGCAACCAGTAGATAAAGATTTCAGCGGTAAAATAGAATTAGAGTTATTTTCACGTTATGTTGAAACACCAGAGGAAACTGTAGAATGCTTTTAGACAATAAAATGTAGATAAGAAGTTTTACTATTATGTAAAAAAAGGATGTGTACTATGAAAATTGTTTATGATACATATGATTCACCAATAGGACTGATTCATGTAGTAGTAGATGAAATTGGGGTTAAAAAAGTATTCCTTTTTAAAGAGGATTGGGAAGATTATTTAACAGAAAATGCAGATATTAAATTAGATAAACAAACTTGCAAAGATGTTGTTATTCAATTAGATGAATACTTTAATAAAAAGAGAAAAAATTTTCAATTACCCTTGTCTATTAAAGGTACAGAATTTAGAATTAAGGTTTGGAATGCATTAGGAGAGATACCTTATGGTGAGGTTAGAAGCTACTTACAAATAGCAGAAGCAATAGGAAATCCTAAAGCTGTAAGAGCAGTAGGACAAGCAAATAAAGCCAATCAATTACCAATAATTATCCCTTGCCATAGAGTTATAGGTAAAAATGGAGATTTAGTAGGTTTTGCTGGAGATAAAATAAATGTGAAAAGATTTCTACTTGAGTTAGAAGGGGCAATAAAAATATAAATTATGTTAAATGTAGAATGATTATTTAACTAAAATATCATATGTGGTATATTAAAATAAAATAATATTGAAAGGGGAAATTTAAGTGGACAAGATAATTGTTTTTGGTAGCAAGCATTGACCAGATTGTGAACCAGTGAAAGAGTATCTTTCAAAAAATAATATTAAATTTGCATACTTAGATATTACTGAAAACATGTTTAATTTAAAGAAATTTTTAAAATATAGAGACAATCGGAAAGAATTTGATGAAATAAAAAAAGCAGGAAGAGTGGGTCTTCCATGTATAGTTGTAAATGATGGAGAACAGATTATTTTTGACTACAAAGATTTAAAGATATAAATAAATCTAATTTGGATGAAAAATATTTATATGCTATAATGAAGTTGTACAATTAAAAAATAAGGAATGGGAGCTTAGTTAAACTTTGCTGAGAGGAACTGTGGTGTCAGTTCGACCATTTGACCTGATTTGGGTAATGCCAACGTAGGGATCATTTAATATTATTATTGAGACTTGCAATGGCAGGTCTTATTTTATTTTAGGAGGGATATAAGTGTATAGCCAATTATTTAAAAATGTACATAAAAAAACACCAATAGTACATTGTATCACTAACTATGTCACAGTAAATGATGTAGCCAATATCATTCTTGCATCAGGTGCTTCTCCTATAATGGCAGATGATATTGAAGAGGTTTCTGATATTACTTCTATTAGCAATTCATTGGTATTAAATATAGGAACATTAAATACTAGAACTATAGAATCCATGATACAAGCTGGCAAAACATCAAATGAGTTAAATCATCCTGTGGTTTTAGATCCTGTGGGAGTAGGGGCTTCCAGGCTTAGAATGGAGGCTACTTTAAGATTGTTAGAGGAAGTTAATTTTTCTGTAATAAAGGGTAATGCTTCGGAAATTAAGGCAATACTCAATAAAACGAAAACTTCAGGTGGAGTTGATGTAAGTTTAGAAGATATAATAAATGATAGAAATATAGATGAATACATACAAGTAGCAAAAGAAGTTAGCAAAGCCAATGATGCAGTAGTAGCAATCACTGGACCAATAGATATAGTTACCAATAAAGATAAAACTTACATTATTAGAAATGGGCATAAAAACATGGGGAAAATAACAGGAACTGGTTGTATGTTAGCAGGGATAATAGGTGGATTTATAGGTGCTAATCCAGAAAATATATTAGATAGCACAGCAGTAGCTATTGCAGCAATGGGATTGTGTGGAGAATTAGCAAATGGAAAAGTTATGAAAGAAGGTTTAGGTAATGGTTCTTTAAGAACTTACTTAATTGATTATATGAGTAATTTAGATGAAACTACATTAATGGGAGGTATTAAGATTGAAAATAGATAGAAAAGATTTGCTTCTTTATTTAGTTACAGATAGAACTTGGTTAAAAGATCAGACTCTTTCTGAAGTTGTAGAATTAGCTATAAAGAATAATGTAACATTTGTTCAGCTTAGAGAGAAAAATTTAGATTATTATAAATTTAAAAAGTTAGCTATTGAAATAAAAAAGATTACAGATAAATACAATATTCCTTTTGTCATAAATGATAATATTCAAATAGCCATTGAAGTAGATGCAGATGGAGTACATGTGGGACAAGATGATTTAGAAGCTTCAAGAGCAAGGGAAATATTAGGGGAAAACAAGATACTTGGAGTTTCTGTAAGCAATGTAGAAGAAGCTATAAAAGCTGAAAGAGCAGGAGCCGATTATTTAGGAGCAGGTTCTATATTTCCAACATCATCAAAATCAGATGCTATTTGTATAGGTGTGGATGAAGTAAAGAAAATTACTAGAGCTGTTAATATTCCAGTAATAGGCATAGGAGGAATAAATGAAACAAATATACATCTACTTAAAGATAGTGGATTAGATGGAATTGCTGTAATTTCTGCTATACTTTCTAAAGAAGATATAGCAGAAGCTACAAGAAATTTATACAATCTTTCAAAGGAGGTATTTGGTGAAAGGAGCAATATTTGATTTAGATGGTACTTTACTAGATTCTATGTGGCTATGGGATAGTTTAGCTTATAAATATCTATTATCTATAGGTATTAATCCTCCTAAGGATTTGGACAAACAATTAGAAGAGTTAACATTAAGAGAAGCTTGTGTATATATGAAGGAAAAGTTTAATATAAGATATACACCAGACAAAATTAAAGAAGATATAGAAAGCTTATTAACAGATTATTATGCAAATAAGCTTCAACTAAAGCCTTATACATTAGAAATATTGAAAAAATTTAAAAACAGAGGCATAAAAATGGCTATAGCTACTTCTACAGATAAGCATCTTGTTTTGATGGCTTTAAATAGACATGGTATTTACGATTATTTTGAATTTATACAAACTGTAGAAGATGTTGGCATAAGTAAAGGTAATCCTAAGTTCTTTGAAATTACTATAAATAAATTAGGACTAAATCCTGAGAAAATTTGGGTGTTTGAAGATGCTTTATATCCTATGATATCGGCTAAAAAATGTGGTTTAAATATTGTTGCAGTAAAAGATGAGTCTGCTTTAAAGGATTTAGAAAAGATAAAGGAAGTAGCTGATATATATATTGATAATTTTAGTCAATTGGGGGTAGATAAATTATGGAAAAATTGTTAACTATAGCAGGGTCTGATTCTAGCGGTGGAGCTGGTATACAGGCAGATTTAAAAACCTTTGTTGCTCATAAAACTTATGGAATGAGTGTTATTACATCTGTAACAGCACAGAATACTAAAGGAGTAATAGATGTGATAGATTTACCAGGGGAATTTGTAGGGAAACAGCTTGATGCTGTATTTACTGATATATTCCCTGATGCAATAAAAATAGGTATGGTATCTAATGAAGAGATTATTGAAATCATAGCAGAAAAATTAAAACAATATAATGGGAAAAATATTGTAGTAGATCCTGTTATGGTATCTACTAGTGGGAGTAATTTAATGAAATCTTCTGCAACTAAGACTTAAATTCGAAAATTATTTCCCTTAGCAGATATTATTACACCTAATATGTCTGAAGCATCTGTATTAAGTGGTATAGAAGTAAAAGATAAAGAGGATATGGAAAAAGCAGCTAAAATAATAGGAGAATTCATAAAAGGTGTAGTACTAGTTAAAGGTGGACATTTAGAGGACAGTGCTGATGATGTATTGTATATAGATGGAAAGATCCATTGGCTTAAAGGTGAAAGAATAGACAACCCAAATACCCATGGAACAGGATGTACTCTATCGTCTGCCATTGCTGCAAATATTGCAAAAGGTATGGATATATTAACAGCGGTAGAAGAAGCTAAACAATATCTATGGGGAGCTATAAATGTAAAATTAGATATAGGAAAAGGAAGAGGACCATTAAATCATTTATATAATATTTAAAAAATATTGATATTGAAACTAGTAAGATATATACTAAAAATAACAATGTTATTTTATAGACAAAAAGAGAATTTTTATTTACAGAAAGGATGGGGTATATGGATAATGTGTTTATTGAAGCTATAAATTTAACTAAAAAGTTTGGCGATTATACTGCAGTAGATCACATAAATTTAAAGATTAAGCCAGGGGAAATTTATGGATTTCTTGGACCTAATGGAGCAGGTAAAACTACAACTATAAGGATGTTAACTGGTACTTTAACTCCTACAAAGGGAGACATATTTATACAAGGACTTTCCATGGAAGATAATGAGCTTGAGATAAAAAGGCGAATTGGAGTAATACTTGATGAACCTAAGATATATGAAGGCTTAAGGGGAAATGAATTTTTAGATTTTATAATAGGTGTGTATCAATTGGAAAAAGAGAATGTACTACCTAAAATTCAAGAATTATCTTTAGCTTTTAATGTGGATTATTTAGACGATTATATAGGAGATTATTCCCACGGTATGAGACAAAAGTTGATGCTAGTATCTGTTTTAATGCGTCAACCAAAGGTGATGTTTTTAGATGAGCCTACTGTAGGACTTGATGCTCGTGCTGCACGAATATTGAAAGAATTGTTGCATAAATATGCAGAAGAAGGTTCTACTATATTTTTAACTACCCATGTATTGGAAATAGCCGAAAAAATGTGTAATAGGATAGGTATAATAGATAAAGGACAGCTTATAGCAGAAGGTACATTGGAAGAATTGAGAAATTTGAGCCATGAAGGGCACACTAGTCTAGAGGATTTATTCTTAGAACTTACTGGAAATGAGGATGTTAGTGATATAGTGGAGGCTTTGCAAAATGAGAGACCTTAAACTTTTATATAAATACGCTACAAAAACGTCTAAACCCAATAAATCAAAGGGTAAAAAGTTTGGTAATGTTATAAATTGGGCAATGTCATTGTTTTTTATAGTTTTACTGGCCTTTCCAATGATAATGATGTTTTATGAAATGGCTAATATGCTAGCTGTACCTGTTTCCAGTTTAGGTTTACCGTATAAAGGATATTTATTTGATATTTATATGTTTTTATACCCTGCTACTTTTGGATTGATGGCTATTCTCACGTTGGTCCCAAGTATGGTATTTAATGTATTTGAAGCGGATGATATGACATTTTTATTAACATTACCCATAAAAAGATCAACTATATTTATATTTAAAGCTTCTATGGGTTTATTTATGGGAGTACTTCCATTATTAATGTTAATTATTTTAGGTCTATGTTATGGTGTAGCTTTTAAATTAAATATATTGTTAAACATAATAGGATTATTGTTGTTTATGGTTTTTATATTTCTTTTTTCTTTTACCATAGGATCTATCATGGCACGATTTATGAAAAAATCCACTGCAAATATATTTTCTCAAATATTTTTATATGTTAGTATAATTGCCTATGTAATTGTTATGAATGTATTTCCTAGGCAAGCAGAAAATTTTGAAGCTGTTCTAGATAGTTTTGGTGCCCTCTTTGGAATCATGGAAGGGAAATATGCATGGATAATGCCTACTAATTGGTTTTTGTATGCAGTTAAAGGGGATATTAGAGTATTTATTCTTTTAGGGCTATTATCTATAATATTTGCATTTGTAATAATAAAGGCAACAAATGTATTCAATATGGATAATGGACGAAGTAAAAGTAAAACAAAAAAAGGAATTCAAATATCTCGTTATCCAATCATAAAGAAAGAAATACGACTTATTTTCAGGAATCCAAAAAATATTTTTGGTATATCCTATGCTATTATATTTCCTTTGGTGTTTACTTATATAAATAGATCTATATTGAGTGGAGCTATGTTTGTGGCATTATTTTCTGCATTATATACTGCTACTTTAAGTATTCAACTTATAACTGAAGAAAAAAAGAGCTGGCCCTTTTTAAAATTGTTGCCTATAGATATGGATAAAGTTATAAGATATAAGGCATTTATACCTGCCATAATTTATACATTGGATTATGTAATCGTATTGTTAGTTGGATATTTATTGATTGATATGGAACCAATAATATTTTTAAGTATTATTCCTATGATAGCAGTTATATTGTATTCTTCTGCTTTTGGTTTAAATATTTTTTTAAATGATCCTCAGCGAAGTTTAGTTGGCGATGGATTTAAGCTTAAGTTTTCAGAGAGTATGTTAATTCAATTTGGTACTATTATTTTAAGCTTAGGAGTTATAATTCCTTTTCAAATGCAGACTAATATTAAGCCCACATCTCCAATATGGTATAAAATTTTAGCAATGGGATTACCTTGGACTATTATGATTATAGCTATAATACTTGTAAAAAACACATTAAAAAAGGTAAAAATTAGAATAGAAACTTGGGAATAAAACTTTATTTGTATTACTACAATAGACTAGTTAAATGGCTAGTCTTTTGTAATTAAGAATTATTATTTTTTATTGTTTAGAAAATCAAATTAAGTTTATAATATTATGGTATAATAAAAATCAATTGCTAGATTAATAGAGGTGGATTATGTTAAACATAAATGAAAGTATATTATTAGATAGAGTTGGTAGCTATTCTACCTATATGAAAGGTATAAGATATTACAATGAAGGTAGAATAATTAAATTAAAATCAAATGCTAATTTAGATTATTTTGAAGGCATTGTGAGAGGAAATTCAAAATATACAGTTGCTATAAAATTTAACGGAAAAGGAGAAATTGTATCTACAGATTGTACTTGCCCTGCTTATAAAAAATATTTAGGGGATTGTAAACATATAGTAGCAATTCTTCAATGTATAAAGGATTTAGATGAGGAAGGCAAATTATTTAAAAAAGATGAACAAAGTATATCTAATATAATAGACTTTTATAGGCAAAATTATGAAATTGAAAAGGTATATTTAAATTTGGAGCTTAATTATGAATTTAATTTAAGCGAACATTATAATATAGAAGAAGCTTCATATTTAAATTTGCGCATAGGTGAAGATAGACTATATGTAGTAAAAAATATGAAAAATTTTCTAAATGCTTTAGAAGAAGAACAGGATATAGAATTTGGGAAACATTTTGTTTTTTCTCCTTATAAGCATAAATTTAAGGAAGAAGATAAAGAAGTAATTGATTTTTTAATGCTATTATATGAACATAATAAAACAAATGGTATATATAATTCAGATAATATATTTAAATCTAAAAATGTTTTGCTTAAACCTTTTGCTGTTAAAAGATTTTTTGATCTCATGAAAGGCAGAAGCTTTAATGCTAGAATTATGGATAAAAATTATAATGATATAGTAATAGTAGAAGAAGCAATACCTTTGGATATGGATATTCAAGGAAATGGGGAGAATTTATCTCTAGTATTTAATACCAATGATATTTTATTACCTCTTACTTCTGATGGAGAATATTTCTTTGGGTTCAATCAAATATATAAATTGCCTGAAAATCAAAGGAGAAAATTAGCACCTCTATATAATGAAATAGTTGTTAGAGGAAATGGAACATTAAAGGTTCCTGATAAATATAAAGAATCTTTTATATCAGAAGTTCTTCCTAATATAAAAAATGTTGTCAATTTAAATATAGATGATAAAGTAAAAGAAGCAATATATAATCCAGAACTTAAAATTGAGATTTATTTTGATAAACAGGAAGATATAATTACAGGGAAAATTGATTTTATTTATGGAGATATAACTATAAATCCTTTTAGTTCTAAGGAAAATGATTTTGTAGATAAAAATAAAATATTATTGCGAGATATTGAAAAAGAAAGATATATTTTAAGTTTACTTGAAAAAAGTGAATTTAAGGTGAGAGATGGAATAGTGTTTATGGAAGAAGAGGCAAAAATATTTGACTTTATATATGATATTATCCCTAAACTTCAACAATATTGTGATATATATTATTCAGAAAACTTTAAAAACTTAAAGCTTAAAGATGCCTCTGATTTTTCAGGAGGAATAAGGCTTAATGAAAAATTAGATATGCTAGAGTTTGATTTCCAAATAGATGGAATAGATGAAGAAGAATTATATCAAGTATTCAAAGCTTTAAAAGAGAAGAAAAAGTATTATAGATTAAAGAATGGTTCTTTTTTGCCTCTTGATAGTAGAGAAATTAAAGATATTGATAATATGTTAAATTATCTTAATGTAAGTAAATCTGATTTTAAAAAGGAGTTTATTCCTATACCTAAGTTTAGAAGCATGTATTTAGATAGATATTTGAAGGAAAAAAGATTAAATTTTATAAAACAAAATGTGAATTTTAAAAAACTTATTATGGATATAAATGAACCAGAAGATATAGAATATGAGATACCAGAGGAGGTTAAATATATACTTAGGGATTATCAAAAATTTGGATTTAAATGGCTTAAGACCTTATCTAAATACGGTTTTGGTGGAATTTTAGCGGACGATATGGGTTTAGGCAAAACACTTCAAGTAATTGCATTTTTATTATCAGAGAAAAAGGAAAAGGGCTCTTTCCCATCCATTGTAATAGTACCTACTTCATTAGTATATAATTGGGAATCGGAAATTAAAAAATTTGCACCTGATCTTAAAGTTTTAATTATTGTAGGAGACAAATTAGAAAGGAATAAGCTTATTGAAGATATAAACAACTACGACATAGTTATAACATCTTATCCCCTTATAAGAAGAGATATAGGATTATATAAAGATATTAATTTTAGATATTGTATATTAGATGAGGCTCAGCATATAAAAAATCCTAATTCCTTAAATGCCAAATCTGTTAAAAGTATCAAGGCTAATAATTATTTTGCTTTAACTGGCACTCCTATGGAAAATTCCCTTATGGAATTATGGTCTATTTTTGATTTTTTAATGCCAGGGTATTTGCTATCAAAGAAAAAATTCTCAGAAAGATATGAAAAACCCATTGTTAGAGAACAGGATAGTAATGCTCTTAAAGATTTAAATATTCATATAAAACCTTTCATTTTAAGAAGAGTTAAAAAAGATGTATTAAAGGAATTGCCTGATAAAATAGAACAAAAAATAGTAGTAGATATGACAAAGGAACAAAAAAAGATATATGTTGCTTATTTAAAATCTATAAAGGGAGAAATAGAGGAAGAAATAAGTCATAAAGGATTTAATAAATCTCAAATAAAAATTTTAGCAGGACTTACAAGGTTAAGGCAAATATGTTGCCATCCTGGAATGTTTATTGAAAATTATGAAGGGGAAAGTGGTAAACTGAGTTTTCTTAAAGAAATATTAACCGATGCAATAGATGGTGGACATAGAATACTTCTTTTTTCTCAATTTACCAGTATGTTAAGTATTATAAAGGATATGTTAGATGGGGAAGGAATACAATATATGTATCTTGATGGTTCTACAGATGTTATGAAAAGGGGAAAGTTAGTAGAGGATTTTAATAAAGGTATAGGGGAAGTATTTCTAATTTCTTTAAGAGCAGGTGGGACAGGATTAAATTTAACGGGAGCAGATATGGTTATACATTTTGATCCATGGTGGAATCCTGCAGTAGAGGAGCAGGCAACGGATAGAGCTCATAGAATTGGTCAAGAAAATACTGTTCAAGTAATTAAACTTATAACCAAAGGGACAATTGAAGAAAAGATATTTCAACTTCAAGAGGAAAAAAAAGAAATGATAGATAGAGTAATAACAGAAGGAGAAACTTTAGTATCTAAATTAAGTGAAGAGGAAATATTATCTTTATTTAAAATTTAAAAAAACATATATGTTTGTGGGCAGGGAATTTAACCCTGCCCACTTGATTATTATCTATATTTAATAATAATTTTGCTCCATTTCAGCTTCTTTTTTAGTTTTATGAATTGTACCATGGGGATGTTCAGGAGGAGCATAAATTGAATAAAGTTTCATTGGCGTATTTCCAGTATTGACTACATTATGCCAAGTACCAGCAGGTATAAATATTGCATAATCATCATATACATTTGCTTGAAAAGTTAAATTATCCATACTATTCCCCATTAAAACAACTCCTTGCCCTTCTTCTATACGGATAAATTGATCTGTATTAGGATGCACTTCTAAACCAATATCCTCACCTACATCAATGATCATTAACGTAAGCTGTAAATGTTCCCCTGTCCATAAAGCAATACGGAAATAATCATTTTGTTCTGTAGCTTTTTCAATATTAATTACAAAAGGGTAAGGACCATAGTCTATTAAATTGATGGGATATTCCCAATAATTCGTATAGTAATATTCCAATCTATCATTATAATACATAATTTTCACTCCTATTGATTTTTTATATTATATTATATGTTTTTTATTAGGTAAAAGTTCTTCTAAAGTAGTATATTAGGGATGATCAAAAGGCATTAGCAGAAGTTGAAATAGAATTTGCCATAAATTAAAAGCAGAATAGTTCACTTGTTAGTAACTTCCTCCTATTTGCTAAACTATAGCAATAAAATTATATTGTAAATAATATATAAGCATAATTTGGATACAATAACAGAGATATATATATTATATAAAAACTATATGGGAGGATTTGTATGGCAGTAGTCAAAGTTATAGAACTTCTTTCCGAATCAGTAAATGGCTGGGAAGCTGCAGCACAAGAAGCAGTTTCAGAAGCCTCAAAGACAATAGACAATATTCAAAGTGTCTATGTTAGCAATATGCAGGCCATTGTTGAAAATGATAAAATAGTCAATTATAGATTAAACGTTAAAATATCCTTTATTGTTAAATAATAATTAAAAGGCTTTCTTTGTTTAAAATTTTTTAGGAAGCCTTTTAATTGGGAAAAGTGGGACAGGAAGAATTGTCACTGCTATTTCAAGTTTCCTACCATGAATATTTAAATCTTTGGCTGGTATAACAATAGGAGGGCAAAGTTTTTTGAAAAGTTAAATATATAGTAATTATTCATATTAAACATGATTTATGATATAATAACTTTAACAAAGATATGAACGGGGGTATTAATATGACCAACGAAGAATTCCAAAAAATAGTTTTAGAAGAATTAAGGGGACTGAAAGAAGGCCAAGAGCAGTTAGTGAGCAGAATGGAGCAATTAGAGACAGGCCAAGAGCAGTTAGTGGGCAGAATGGAGCGATTAGAGACAGGCCAAGAGCAGTTAGTGGGCAGAATAGAGCGATTAGAGATTGGACAGAAGCAATTAGAAGTAGGTCAAGGGGAAATAAGAAAAGACATAAAATCGATAATTGAGCAAACAGCGGATTTAACAGAATTCAGACAGGAGACTAATGAAAAACTCGATAGCTTAATGGAAGACAATAAATCAATTTGTCAAATCTTAGGAGAACATGAAGTATCCATTAGAACTGTACGTAGAAAAATAATATAGCCTAAAAATTAACCTTGAAAAGTGTAACTTTTTCAAGGTTTTTTCGTGTAAACTTATAGAGGAGAAATGAAGATTATCGTACTGCTCTTTATCTATATGAAATCTATATGGAGTAGATGGATTTAGTTATAGGGAAATTGGAGAAATTATAGATAGATCTTTGTCACAAATAAAAATTTCTATATATAGAGCAAGAAACAAACTAAAAAAACTTGTAAAGGAGAATATATCTACTCTATGCTATTAAATCAAAAAACATACCTTTATCTTTTGGGAAGCTATAGTGGACAAATCACCTGTCCCCTTTTCTACCTTTTATTTTTTTAGAAATCAAGAAAGCAAGGAGGTGTAAATGTGCTTGAGACAATTCCTAATAAAGAGCAAATAGAATCTCTACTAGGCGAGACAGCAATGGAAGCATGGAATGAACTTATTCAATTTGTAGAGTCAAATTATCAATTTGATCCTGTATGGGATGAAGGCGGAAAGTATGGGGTTTGGGAAGTAAAATATCGTAGAAGTGGCAGAACCCTATGTGCTTTTTATGTAAAAGAGGGACAGTTTACTGTACTGGTTATATTTGGCAAGGCAGAAAGGCAGAAATTTGAGTTAATACAAAATGAGTTTTCTCCTGAAATTACTGAATTATATTCAAATACCCGTCAATATCATGATGGTAAATGGTTATGGATCAATGTTTCTGATATGAGTTTAGTTGAAGATATAAAGAGATTGATAATAATAAAAAATAAACCCAAAAGAAAGTAAATGAAATAGGTAATGATCCATTAGAAAATACCAGAATTAAAATACCTATATTTTCTTACGATTCCAGATTATTATGCAATAAAAGTATTTAATCAAAGAGGAGAATATTATGCATGAAACAAAAGTAAAAGGCATCTTATCACCTCATAATGGAATAAATATATACCGAGGCTGCTGCACCCACGGCTGTATTTATTGCGATTCAAGGAGTAAATGCTATCAGATGAATCATGATTTTGAAGATATAGGGATAAAGGTAAACGCTCCTGAAGTTTTAGAGAAGCTTGAGTTTCCGTATTTTTTTCTGAATCATAGATAAATCAATGCCTTTAGCGTTTAATATATAAACAGCAAATAAAATACTACAAATCAATATGTTTTATAGGCTTCATATAAATATGTTTTATTTTTTTGCGGAAACTCAAGTTAGAGAAGGCCTTGCGTAGAAAAGGAAAGAAATGTACAATAGGAACTGGGGCTATATTAGAGCCTAGTTTATTTGATAATAAATAAGTTTTGGGGGAATTGTATCCGGTGCCTATGGCTATTAAAATATTGGCAAAGAAGATTATAAAGAATTATTTTTTAGTTTAATTAATTAGAAATGACTATGTTGAAAAAGGGTTACCATTTATTAAATAGTCTTCTCAATATAGATATCCCCTTAGCAAAATAGAAAAAGAAGAGATTGATGAAGGGTGGCAAATAAAAGGTTTCCTTATTGCCATTAATCAAAAAGATAATTTGGTTTTTAAAAGTAAGATGGAAATATGAGATAAACAAAGCAAAATAGGAAATGTTCTATCAGGTCAAGAATTAAATTCACTTGTATATGTAAAGGATGGATAATATGTCTAAACAAATCAAGATATCTGTAAGAAATCTAGTAGAGTTCATCCTTCGTTCAGGAGACATAGACAATACCTTCGTAAGTAGTACTAGGGCATTGGAAGGGACAAGGGCTTACCAAAAAGTACAAAGATCCTATGGGGAAGAATATACACCAGGGGTTGTATTAAGACATATTTTAAATTACGAGGATTTTACCATAGATATAGAAGGTAGGGCAGATGGGATTTTAATAGAAAATGAAAATATAATAATAGATTAAATTAAAAGCACTGCTAGGTCATTGGATGAAATAGTTGAAGATTATAATCCCCTTCACTAGGGCTAAGGGAGATGTTACGGATACATGTATGCTATAGAAAAAGGAATAGAAGAATTAAAAGTTCAGCTTACATACTTCAATATTGAATCTGAAGAAACGAAGAAGTTTATCAGGAGTTATACCTTTAAAGAATTTAGAAGAATTTATCTCACAAAAAAGGGGAAATTATTTTGTATTTTTCCCTTCATATAAATATATGGAACAAATATATACACATTTTATTGATAGAAATCCAGATATAATAACTATTATCCGAGAATACTTTCAATCAGAAAATGGGTTAGGCTATGAATATGCTTATATGTATCCTGGAATGAACAAAGTCCTTCAAGCTGCTGGTAGAGTTATAAGAAGTGAAAAGGATAAGGGAGCAATATTACTTATAGATGAGAGGTTTGGCACTATAAAGTATAGAAGATTATACCCAAGGGGATGGTCTCATTATAAGAGGGTAGGAGATTCTAAATGGATTAGAACAAATCTTAGGGATTTTTGGAAGGATTAGGGATTTATTATACTATTGAGTTAATTAAAAGATGATATACAAGGAGTGTTCTGCTCTACAGCCTTCTTATTATTAACTAAATAAAAAGGACGTATGAAATAAACATAGAAAGGAGAGACAACATTTTGCCTTATTATATAAGAGAAAATTTGGATTTTATAATTGAAACTCTATTTGTAATATTGATCATTGTCGGTATAGCATTAGGGATACAGGTGAACTATTTATTTTTTGTTGTCACTGTTTTAGGAATTATATTTTTATTAGTATATCAAAAAATAAAAAGAAATAATTATGTAAAGGGTAAGAAGAAGGCTATTGGGGAACTGTGGGGAAAAGAAAGGAAATATAATGTTAATTTTTCTGAGAAAGATAATCTTCATAAATTTCTATCCAAAAGGGAAAATATTAATTTTTTAATAGACGATATTACATGGAAGGATTTAGATATGGATACTGTATTTACAAAAATTGACCATACTATGAGTCTGCCAGGTATGCAATACCTATATTATATTCTTAGAAGACCTTTATTTAAAGAAAATCCGCTCAATAAAAGGTATGAAATAATAGATCAATTAAGGAATAATAGTGATATTTCACAAGAAATTCAGTATTATCTTTCTATACTGGGGAAAGAGGAGGGTAAAGGGATATTTGCATATTTTGAAGAAGGTATGAATGTAGATACAAAAAATTCAACTTTATACCAAATACTTTCTTATATACCCTTTTTAGCATTGGTATTGCTATTAATCAACCTTAGAATGGGGTTTACTATATTTATATTAACTTTTATGGTCAATACTGTGGTTTATAATAGCAATAAGCGTAAAATATATGCAGAGATAGAAACTTTTAAGTATTTAGGAAAACTTATTTATTGTGCTGAAAATATTATGAAATTAAATATAGGTAGTTTAGGATTAAATCAAAATAGTTTAGAGGATTTGTTAGAAAACACCAAGAAGATAAAGCGTAATATTTCTAAAATCAACTTTAATGATGAACTAAAAACAGAAGCCCAGTTATTAATAGATTATTATAATATGATTGTTTTAAGAGAACCAAAAGTATTTTATAAAGTTGTTAAACAGTTAAATGAAAATAAAGAGGATTTTTTGAAAATGTATACAATAATTGGTGAAATAGATGCATATATCTCTGTTAGTTCTTATATATCAGGGTTAGACTATTTTACCAAACCTAAGCTTAGAAAGGAAAATTGTACATTCTATTTGGAAGTAGATAAAATATATCATCCATTATTGGAAGATCCAGTACCCTATACTTTTAAATTTAACAACAAAGGAGCTTTAATCACAGGTTCAAATGCATCAGGAAAATCTACATTTTTACGGACTATAGGCATAAATTCAATCTTTGCTCAGACTCTAAATATAGTATTAGCTAAAGACTATACTTCCTCTTATTTTAGACTATTTACTTCAATTGGAACTACGGATAGTATTGTTGAAGGGGATAGCTATTTTATGGCTGAAGCTAAGGCATTAAAGAGGATAATTGACTCTATTGCTTCCCGTGAACCCATACTATGTATTTTAGATGAAATATTTAGGGGTACTAATACAGCTGAAAGAATTAGTGCTGCCAGTGTAGTATTGAATTATATGATAGATAATAATTCTTGTGTCATTGCAGCCACACATGATCTAGAGCTTATAAGCTTGGTAAACAATAGATATGAAAATTATCATTTTAAGGAAACTATTAAAAGTAAGGATATAATATTTGACTACATATTGAGGAAAGGCCCTTGTGTAAGTAGAAATGCTATTGCAATTTTAGAATATCTTGATTATCCGGAAGAAATATATGAAAAGGCTGTAGAACAAGCTGGAAAGTATTCTGCGATCGGGAATAAAAAGTCCCATCCAATCTCTGAAATTTAATTTTTCATATAATATATAAACATAATTTGGATACAATAACAGAGAGAATATATATTATATGAAAACTAGATGGGAGGATTTGCATGGCAGTTGTTAAAGTTATAGAACTCCTTTCAGAATCAGCAAATGGTTGGGAAGCTGCAGCCCAAGAGGCAGTTTCAGAAGCCTCAAAAACAATAGAAAATATTCAAAGCGTCTATGTAAGTAATATGCAAGCCATTGTTGAAAAGGGGAAAATAATCAATTATAGATTAAATGTAAAGATATCCTTTATTGTGAAATGATGATTAAAAAGGCTTCCTTTTGCAAAAAAACTTTATTGGAAGCCTTTTTTATTGGGGAAAAGTGGGACAGGGAGAACCGTCCCTGCTGTCCCAAGTTTACTGCAATTTAACAATATCCGTAGCAACTTTATCGATAAATTTTCTGTCATGCTCTATAAGGATCATGGTAGGGGAGTATTCTAATATCATATTTTCTATTTGGATTCTAGAGATGATATCGATATAATTCAAAGGCTCATCCCAAATATATACATGGGCCTCTTCGCAAAGGGATTTTGCTAAAAGGACCTTTTTCTTCTGACCACTACTATATCTCTCCATGGGAATTTCAAATTGTTCCCGTGAAATACCCATTTTTCGGAATATAGTTAGGAATTGGGTCTTATCAATATGGGATTCATCAATAAATTCAAATAGACTACCCTTTAAGAAATCAAATTGTTGTGGCACATAGGAGATTACCATATTTTTTGTCTTCCACAGATATCCCTTTGTTTGTATATTTTCACCTAGGATAGCTTTAATAATACTAGATTTCCCACTGCCATTTTTACCTTGTAAGACCAGGCATTCCCCTTGATTTACAGCAAAAGATATGGGCTTAAATATTGGGTCTTTATCATAAGATAATGTGAAATCCCTTGCTTCTATAAGGGTATCTGAATGATGCTCCAAAGAGGTAATTTGCAAAGGTTCAATTTCTTCAATATTTTTTAATAGTTTTTGCTTCTCCTCAATAGCTTTTTCATAGCGTTTTTCTATATTCTTAGAGCGTTTCATCATCTTTGCAGCCATATGTCCAATATACCCTCGATCTACAGGACCTTGGCCAATCTTTGTCTTCTCAACTTTATCTGACCATAGGGCTTTTTCCCTAGCAGACTCCTTCAATCTTCGTATTTCCTTTCTAAGTTTTTCATTTCGTTCCAATTCAAATCTATCTTCTAAATGTTTGTTGTGCTGCCATGTGTCGTAATTCCCTTTAGTTAGCACTATCTTATTTTTTTCAATAGCCAATATATGATCAACAGAAATATTTAAAAACTCTCTGTCATGGGACACCACTATAAACCCTTTCTTATTAGCTAAATACTCAGCTACAAGTTTCCTACCATGAACATCTAAATGGTTGGTAGGCTCATCGATTAGAAGAAATTGATTGTAAGAAATAAACATAGTAGCCAGGAGTATTTTAGTCTGCTCTCCATGACTTAAAGTTGAAAAAGGTCGATATAATATATCTTCTTTAAGTTCCAATAAATTCATTTCCTTTTGTAATCTCCATAGGGGAAATTCTCCTTTTAAAGCTTTGATAATTTCTATAGTTAAATTTTCTAGATCTTTTACCTGATATGGAAAATACTCAAAGTCAACAGGAGTATGAATACTACCATCATAGGTAAACTCCCCCATTAAAAGCTTCAAAAAAGTAGATTTTCCATATCCATTGCGGCCAATTAATCCTAGTTTCCAATCAGTATCCAACTGTAAATCTACATGATCAAAAATTGGACTTAAGCCTCCAACATGGGTAAAAGTTAAATCCTTAATATCTATTAATGCCAATTTACTTCACTCCTTTTAATATATGCTTTTGGTTTCAAAGGATTCTGTTCATGTTTTCACCTCCAACAAAAAACTGCTAGGAGAAAACTCTCCTAGCAGCACAAAAATAGGTATGAAAAAAGATGATTAAAATCATCCTTTAATAATATCAATATATTCAAAAGAGATTTCCCGCTAAAATTAGACACAAAAACACTAGGGCAGTATAATGGTAGTATTTTTGTCTCAATAAAATTTTCTTATTTAGCAAGAAATATATTCATCAGCAACCTCCAAACATTACTTTCACATTAATTTTACCATAGTGAGTATAAAATCACAAGTATTATTCTAAAAGTTCACTATTAATATATTTACCAATTAGGAAGGCCATGATATATTAAATATAGATAATTTACTTAGAAGGAGAGATGTAAATGGAAAAAATAATTGTTTTTGGCAGTAAGCATTGACCAGGTTGTGAGCCAGCGAAAGAGTATCTTTCTAACAACAATATTAAGTTCTTATATTTAGACATTACTGAAAATATGTTATACCTGAAGAAGTTTTTAAAAATAAGGGATAATAGACCGGAATTTGATGAAATAAAAAAGGCAGGAAAGGTAGGGCTTCCTTGTATAGTTATAAATGATGGAGAACAGGTTATTTTCGATTATAAAGAGTTAAAAGTATAAAGGAATATGTTTAAGGACTTATGGATAATGGAGAAGGGAAAGCGTTATATCTTAAATACAAAGAAGATATTGAAACTGTAACTCCACAAGAATGTTTTGAAATGTTTATCTCAAAGTTAGAAAAAGGATATACACCAAAGGATGTATAAGCTAAATCAAGATATAGATAACACAAGCTTTTTTAAGCTCTTTTCAAAATCCTCATCAGCTTGAGGATCTCTTTTTTTGAACTTAGTATAGATATTTTGTTTTCTTCGTAAGGTTTGGTGAATATGTCTTCTGTTCAATATTGCACCAATATTATCCTCTGTAATGAATAATCCGTTTTGATTAATACAATAAGCATTTTTTGCTAATCCCATAGCTGCCAGGCCATAGTCCTGGCTAATCAATATATCACCGGGTTTAATCCTATTTACTATGTAATAATTAATTATTATTCTCCCCAGGGAAATTCCTCAAGAAGGGCTTTTGCTTTTTCATACGTGGATTCTTCTACTAATATATCCGTGCCATAGATGGAAAAACCACTTGCTATTCTCATATAGCCACCGCTGGCTGGGTCTTTAAGAATATATGGGATATTATTTTCATCGAGTAAATTTTCTATAAAATTTAGTTCTACAGGATTGTTTACTGTTTTCAAAAGGACCATTCCTATATCATCATTATAAATCTCTTTATTTTTATTTAACATATAATTCCCTCCCAAGAATTATCTTATTATTATAATTATATATAAATATATACCCATATGATATGTAGATTATTAATAAATTATGAAAAATAA
This sequence comes from Tissierellia bacterium, assembly GCA_012728075.1. GTDB lineage: Bacteria > Bacillota > Clostridia > Tissierellales > Tepidimicrobiaceae > Keratinibaculum. Next base: position 914 of record JAAYFV010000070.1, on the reverse strand, counting down.
AATAACTATTAGGAAATATTGAATAAATATAGTAAAATAGAATTATTAAAGGAATTAGAGGTGATAAAATGGTAAAAAGAATAAAACTTGCTAATCTACCTACTAAAATAGAGAAGTTGGATAGATTAAGCAAGGAGCTAGATAAAAATATCTATATAAAAAGAGATGATCAAACAGGGATAGAATTATCAGGAAATAAGATAAGGAAATTGGAGTTTTCTGTAGGAGAAGCTTTAGAGAACAACTGTGATTATCTAATTACTTGTGGTGGGATTCAATCTAACCATGCTAGGGCTACAGCTGCAGTAGCAGCTAAATTAGGTCTAGGCTCTTATCTTGTATTAAGGGGAGACGAAAATGAAGAAGTAGAGGGCAATTTATTTTTAGATAAATTACTTGGTGCAAATATAAAATTTGTAACATCAGAGGAATATAAAAATAGGGCTAAAATAATGGATGAAATAAGAATGCAACTAGCAAAAAAAGGGCATAAAGCATATATAATTCCTGAAGGTGCTTCCAATGGTATAGGTTCTTTAGGTTATGTAAATGCCATGAAAGAGATACTAGAACAAGAGAAGGAACTAGGGATAAAGTTTGATGCAATAGTTGTTGCGGTAGGTTCTGGCGGTACCTATGGGGGACTTTATTATGAAAATTATATAAATTCTAATCCTGCTAAGATTTATGGTGTTAATGTTTGTAATAATAAAGAACATTTTCAAGAAGTAGTGGGGAACTTATTAGAGGAAATTACTACTTATACAGGTAAACAAATTGTTGTAGATAAAGAAGAAATTAATATAATAGATGGATATCAAGGATTAGGTTATGCATTGAGTCAAGCTGAAGAGATACAATTCATCTATCATTTTGCAAAATCAGAAGGGATAATATTAGATCCAGTATATACT
>JAAYFV010000069.1 GCA_012728075.1 Tissierellia bacterium | reverse complement strand
GTCGGAGAAAACAAGGGTGCAGATCTTGTATATCAGAGGAATTAGAATTTGAATTAATGGATTATATCAATGGGTATAATAATCATAGATTACATGACTCATTAGATTACTTAACACCAAGGGAATATAAGGAAAGACAGTTAACCGTAAAGAATTTTGGGAATAAAATTTCCTGTGAATTTGCATCTATATAAAAAGATTATTTTTTGATTCTGTCAAGGGCGAGTGATAGCGAGTTTGTTTACCTTGACTGACTAAATAAATAATCTTATAATTGCAAATAAATTCACAGGAATTGATATAAATTGTAAGGAGTTTCTATTGTATCAATATTTAAGTTCTTTTATGGTGGAGGCGGTGGGAATCGAACCCACGTCCGAAAATATATCCACAGGAGCTTCTCCGAGTGCAGTCAGTATTTTAACATTCCCTCAGCTAGACTCCTACTGACAGGATTCTAACCTTGGTAGCTTCATAAAGTTCCGTTCCTTACTCAAAGCTTTGTAAGGCTCGGTTCCCCACTAATGTTGGCGCCCTATCCCAAGACGTGGGAATCTTGAGTAAGACGTGCTACTTTAATTAAGCAGCAAATGCGTAATCTTCGTTTGCGTTTATTCTTAATGCCACTTTTTTACGTTGAGTTGGCGACAACGACCCGCTACTCCTGCTTCAATATTCCCGTCGAAACCATTTCGCCCCCATATTTAATTATATCTTATTTTGACCCATCATCTATTATAACAAAATAATGATATTATGTCAACCAGTATAGCAACCAGAGTTTCCCAACTTTTTATGTCCATAAAAAATTGGGAAACTCTGCTTTAAGCGTAATCATAAAATTGGAAATGAAGAATTATGAATTATATTTAAATTTTTCTGATAAATGCTGCTGCATTCTCCTCTCTGCATCTCTTTTTGCTATAGATTCCCTCTTGTCATATAATTTCTTGCCCTTTGCTATAGCTAATTCTACTTTAACTAATCCATCTTCATTAATATATACACTTAAAGGTACCAATGTATATCCTTTCTGCATAACTGCAGATTCTAACTTCCTTATTTCTCTCTTATGAAGTAAAAGTTTCTTCTTTCTGAGAGGATCTGTATTATAGATATTCCCTTGTTCATAAGGACTTATATGCATACTATATATAAACACTTCTCCATTTTCTACTACCCCATAGCTTTCCTTTATATTTACTCTGCCTTCCCTTACTGACTTTACTTCTGTTCCCTTTAACACAATACCTGCTTCTATAGTTTCTTCAATAAAATATTCATGTCTTGCTTTTCTATTTCTAGCTACAATTTTTACATTTTCACTTTCCATAAAATCACCACACTACTTTTAATTTAAATATGAGTTTATCAAGGTTTCCATCGAATGTCAAGATATGTTATTCATCCTCTTGTACTAACATAAAATCTATAGTTCTTTTCACTAAATCTGTATTTATTACAATTATTTTCACCGTATCCCCTAATCTATAAACCTTGTTTGTATGCTCTCCTATTATATAATATTTGTCTTCATCAAAATAATAATAATCATCTATCATATTGCTAAAATGGACTAGTCCTTCTATAGTATTGTCTAATTGAACATACATTCCAAAGTGAGTTAAAGAAGATATTATACCTTCGTATACATTACCAATTCTAGTAGACATATATTCAGCCTTCTTTAGATCTTCTACTTCTCTTTCTGCTTCCTCTGCTGTTCTTTCTGTTGTAGATGTATGATCTGCTACTTTTGGCAATAAAACATGTAATCGATCTTGCTCATTAGAACTAAGCTTTCCGTTTATATAGTTCTTAATAATCCTATGAATCTGCAAATCTGGATATCTTCTAATAGGTGCAGTAAAATGACAGTAATATTCAGCTGCTAATCCAAAGTGTATATCCTTTTCACTGCTATATTTAGCTTTTTTTAATGATCTTAAAAGAAGTGTATTAATCAAAGTCTCCTCTTTTTTACCCTTAACTTCTTTGGTCAAAAGTTGTAATTCCTTTGGATGAATATCTTGGATTCCTTTAATAGAATATCCAAAATTATGGATAAATTTATTAAACTCTTCTATCTTTTCCATATCTGGTTCTTCATGAATTCTATATAAAAATGGAATATCTGCCCAGTAAAAATGTTCAGCAATAGTTTCATTACAAACTAGCATAAATTCTTCTATCATCTTGTCAGCTATTCTTCTATCTTCCTTTACTACGTCTATTGGTATACCGTCTTCATCTAGTATTATCCTTGCTTCTGGAAAATCAAAATCTATGCAACCTCTTTTTTGCCTTTTTTCATAAAGTATATGAGATAACTCCTCCATTATTTTTAAATCTTCTGTAACTCCTTCTAGATTTTTTAGAGCCTCTTTATCATCTCTTTCTAAAAAATCCGAGACATCATCATAAACCAGTCGTGCTTTGCTCCTTATAACTCCTTCTACTATTTTATAGTCTACAACACTTCCATTTTTATCTATTTCCATGAAGACAGATAAAGTCAATCTGTCTTCATTTGGATTCAAACTACATATCCCATTGGATAATTCCTTTGGAAGCATAGGTATAACCCGATCTACTAAATATACACTATTTCCTCTTTTATAGGCTTCCTTATCTATAGGACTTTTTTCCTTAACATAATGGGATACGTCAGCTATATGAACCCCTAGTTTATAATTTCCATTGGATAACTTTTCTATAGATACTGCATCATCTAAATCCTTAGCATCAGCTCCATCTATAGTAAAAATATTCAAATTCCTAAGATCTACTCTCTTTTCAATTTCCTCTTGAGATACTGTTTGTTCAATGGAACTTGCTTGATTTAATACTTTGGCTGGAAAATCCTCTGACAATTTAAATTGTTTAATTATAGATAATATATCTGTACCTTTTTCCCCTACATAGCCTAATATTTCCACTATTTTTCCTTCAGGATTTCTCCTTTTTTCAGGCCATCTAGTTATTTCAACTACTACTTTCTGATTGGTTTTAGCTCCATTAAAATTCGATTTGGATATAAACACATCATAAGCAATTCGGCTATCATCGGGTATTACAAACCCAAAATTATTGCTACTTTCAAAAGTTCCCACTATGGTATCATTGGCTCTTTCAAGTATTCTAATTACTTCTCCTTCTTCTTTCTTTCCAGATAGTCCCTTACTAGTAATTCTTACAATTACCCTATCCCCATGTAGAGCCCCATTCATATCCTCTGCTGGTATAAATACATCTTCTTTTGTTTTATCATCAGGAATTAAAAAACCAAATCCTTTTTCATTTCCTTCAATTTTCCCTACTATTAAATTCATTTTTTCTACTAAACCATATCTTTCGTTTCTAGTTTTTATAATTATACCTTCTTTTTCCATATCCTTTAATATATTATAAAATACTTCTATTTCTTTCCCTTCTAATCCAAATTGAATGGCCAATTCTTCTTTTAACATAGGCTTATAAACCTTTTTTCTCATAAACTCCACTATATTTTCTCTCAAACTCATCAATTTCCTCCCCTTATGTGAATATCATTTAGGATTATCAACACTAGTTTACCCAATTATATCACATATTTCTCATTTGTTTTTATAGATATAATATATAATATTATATCTTACATCTTTCCTACTTTGCTATCACCTAAATGCACTTTATTAAATAAATCTGCATTATATTGATACATATTTTTGTTCTTCTCTTCATGTGCCTTTATTGCTATATCTATCATATTATCTATTAGTTCTTTAAAAGAATATTCTCTCCCTTCCCATAAATAAAATGCAATAGAACCAGGTAATGTGTTGATTTCATTTACATATATATTTTTATCTTTATCTAATAAAAAATCTATCCTAGCATTTCCTCTCCCATCAATAGCTATGAATGCTTTCCTAGCAGCTTCTTCTATTTTTTCCCTTATATTATCTTCAATATCTGCAGGTATAATTCTCCTGCTCCCTTCTTTACCTATTCCTTTTATATTGCTATTTATATACTTGTCTTCAAAGGTTAATACCTCTTCCCAACCTAAAGGCTCTTCACATAATGAAGTTATAACCTTATCATCATAACCCATTGCTGCACAGTTTATCTCCCTTGGATTTTCTACAGCTTCCTCTACTATTATTTTTCTATCATATCTTATAGCTATTTCCATTGCTTGAATAAGTCCCTCTCTATCTTTTGCTTTAGATATACCAATGCTAGAACCTAAATTAGCTGGTTTTACAAACACAGGATAACCTAAGCCTTCTTCAATGGTTTTTATAGTTTCTTCTTGCTCTTCTAACCATTCTCTCCTATAAAACCATATATAATCTACTATAGGGAGACCATTAGCCTTAAATACATCCTTCATAATTATTTTGTCCATTCCTACTGATGAGGCTAATACCCCACATCCTACATAAGGTATATTCATCAGTTCAAATAATCCCTGAATAGTGCCATCTTCTCCATTGGTTCCATGGATAGTAGGAAATATTATATCTATTTTATCCATTACCTTTTTTTTAAATAATCCAATATTTTCTGGATGGCTGTATAAATTATAATCATTAGTCTTTGGAGATAATATTACTTCTTGTAAGTCATCTAAATTACTTTCTTTAAAGTTTTCAAACTCCATTAAACTATTTCCTGTAAACCATTTGCCATCTTTATCAATATAGATTGGAATTATATCATATTTATCCCTATCCATATTTTCCATTACTTGAATCCCAGTAATTACAGAAACTTCATGTTCTACACTACGCCCCCCAAATATAACTGCTACTCGTTTTCTCATCAAATTACCTCCCTCTTTATTCGTCATAATTATCTGGTAAATCATTTTCAAATAATATTACATCCTTAGGCCTTGCAATTGTTTTAATAACTTCTGTGGCTTCATCTAAATCCTCTACAATAAATATATTGTTTTCGCTATAGCCCCCATCCCTCAACCCTTCATATATAGGAATAGTACGTTTTTTCCCTACTAAGATAACATAATCACACACTTTGCCAATATTGGTTCCAAATTCTCTATTAGCCTCTTCTTCTTTTTCACCTAATTCTATCATACCTGGAGTTACTATAATCTTGCGACCATCTTTAAATTGGTTTAATACCTCTAAGGCTGCTTTTGCACCAATAGGATTGGAATTAAACGCATCGTCAATTATTATTATACCAGTTCCTGGATTTATTATATTTAATCTATGAGGAATAGGTTCTATTTTTTGTATGCCTTGTTTAATTTCTTCAAAGTTAAGCCCCATAGCTACAGCTACACTAACCCCTGCTAATATATTATAAATATTGTGTTTCCCCAATAATTTGGTAGTACATCTTATGCTATTTCCATTATTGTCCTTTATAGTAAAGGTAGATCCTAGTTCTGATACTTCTACATCTTCTGCATATATATCTAATTCTTCAGTATTTTCTATACCGTATAATATTTTTTCCTTAAAAGTTTTATCAGCTAATTTTTTCACGTATTCATTATCATAATTAAATATGGCTATTCCATCAGTAGGCAATTCTTCTATTAGTTCATATTTGGTTTTCATTATATTGTCTATATTTTTGAAAGTTTCTAAATGTGCAGGTCCAATAGAAGTAATAACTCCTATTTTAGGCTTAGTTAATTCAGCTAGTTCTTTAATATCTCCTATGTTTCTAGCACCCATTTCAGCAATAAATACCTGATATTCATCCGTTAATTTATCGTTTATTACCTTGCTTAAACCCATAGGGGTATTATAACTTTCTGGAGTATTAAGTACCCTATATTTTTGTTTTAGTATAGTTCCAACTATAAATTTTGTACTAGTCTTTCCAAAGCTTCCAGTAATACCTATCACATGTAAATCCTTCATGGAAGCTATCTTTTCCTGTGCTTGTTCAAAATACCGTCTATTAATGGTATCTTCAATTGGTTTAACTAATATATTGGATAAATATATGGTCTCCGATTGAAAATAATATAATATAGAGCCTATGAATAGTATTATTGGAGAAAATAATATCCTGTTGTCTGTATTTTTAATATATAATGTAAATATAATTAATAATAAAACTATATTTAATATTAAATTGGTTATATAAAGCCTTGTAGCTCTTCTGGTAAATACCAAAGGTTTTTTTGCTCCTTCATGGGTTATCTTTGTTGAAAACATGTATAATGCCCAGATTATATAGAAAGTATATAATATAAATATCCTAAAGTGTACTCCTTTGTTGGTCAATAAAACTAATATTAAATAAATTATCATAATGATAAAAAGATGTTTTATAGATTTTTTTAATCTAATACTATAGGCTTTGTCACTTTCTAATATCCATTTTCTATAATTATTATTTTCATATCCCTCTAATTGCATCATATGTAAGAAAAATTTAGATCTATTAATTATTAAATATATCCATAAAACAACCAACAAAATAATTATAAATTTATTCAACAACTTCACCTCCACACAAATCCCTATATTATATTTATTTATCTATTGGTGGTTTGGCAACAAGAATGCCTTTAATATTATAGCGAATCTATTATAATCATCTAAGTATGAATAATGTCCTGCCCCTTCTAATATAACTAGTCCACTATCAGGTATCTCCTCTTCCATAATTTTACCCATATACAATGGGGTAGCTGTATCCTTGTCTCCCCAAATCAACAGCGTAGGTGCTTTTATATCTTTAAGTAAAGGTCTTAAATCTTCATTTACAACTTTTACCAGTATCTTTCTCATTATCCCTTGAGCATCCTTATAATCTGTTGAACCAAATCTATTATAAAACTTTCCCATTTTCTTTTTGTCATCTACCCAGAAAAAAACTCCTTTATATATAGCTTTTAATAGTTTAAAACCATATACTTTTACATAATACTTTAATCCTCTCTTTGGAATTAGCCCTGCACTGTCAATAAGTACTATTTTATCTACTATTTCAGGATATAAACTCCCAAGCCATATGGAAACTTTTCCTCCAAAGGAATGTCCTATTAATATTACCTTTTCCATTTCCATATAATCTATAAATCTTTTTACGATTTTTGCATAATCCTTAGAACCATATACCTCCTTTGGTTCAGCACTACTACCAAATCCTGGCAAATCCAAAGCATATACTTTAAAGTGAGATTTCAAAATATTTACTATAGGAATAACTGTATCTATATTGGCTCCCCATCCATGAAGAATCAATACATTTTTTCCTTCCCCTTTGCATATATAGTTTAATTGGATATCTTCAATAGTTACTTTCATATACTTTACCTTCCTTTGATTTTTAAATAGATAGATTTAATACTTATTATACTATAATATTATTAACTAGCCCTATAGTAATATAACAAATCTAAAATTTCAATTTAAATAACAATATCTAATTATAAATTATACCATATAAAAACCCCTCCATTAGGAGGGGTTTTTATATTATTTAAATAAGTTGAATAGTACTCCGCCATAATTTAAAAACAGCTCAGCAAATACTAAAGATACAATGGTCATCAACTTTATTAATATGTTTAAAGATGGCCCTGAAGTATCCTTAAAAGGATCTCCTACTGTATCTCCTACTACTGCTGCCTTATGAGCTTCACTACCCTTTCCACCGTGATTCCCTTCTTCTATATATTTCTTAGCATTATCCCAAGCTCCCCCAGAGTTAGCCATAAATATAGCCATAAGTACACCTGTAATTAATGCTCCAGCTATAAGTCCTCCTAAAGCTTCTGCTCCTAATAACAAACCAACAATTATAGGCACAACTACGGCTAATACGCCTGGTACCACCATTTCTCTCAATGCTGCTTTAGTACTTATGTCAACACAAGTACTATATTCTGGTATTGCTTTACCTTCCATTATTCCTGGAATTTCTTTAAATTGTCTCCTTACTTCTTCTATCATGCTAAAAGCAGCTTTTCCAACTGCTTCCATAGTCATAGCAGAAAATAAGAAGGGTAACATTCCACCTATAAACAACCCTGCAATTACTGCTGGTTCTGTTAGATTTATCCCACTTAATTGGACTGCTTGAGTATAAGATGCAAATAGTGCCAAAGCTGTTAATGCTGCAGAGCCTATTGCAAAGCCCTTACCCACTGCTGCTGTTGTATTTCCAACGGAATCTAATTTATCTGTAATATCCCTTACTTCTTCTGGCAAATCACACATTTCTGCAATTCCACCAGCATTATCTGCAATTGGTCCATAGGCATCTACTGCAATAGTCATGCCTGCTGTTGAAAGCATACCAACTGCTGCTAATGCTATACCATATAAACCAGATGCTGGATCTGTTAATCCTCCAGATACGTAAAAAGCAATTAATATACCAATGGCTATTACTATAATTGGTCCCCCTGTAGACATCATGCCTACAGACAAACCTCCAATTATATTGGTACTAGCTCCAGTTTCTGATTCACTTGCGATTCTCTTTACTGGCCCATAATCAGCTGATGTATAATATTCAGTAATTCTTGCAATTATAAGACCTACTACTAAACCAGCTAAAATAGCTATAAATGGTTTATTTGAATCTAAAATACTTCTGCTTAATATAAATGCAAATACTACAGTTATAACTGCTGAAACTAAGGTCCCAGTATTTAATGCTTTCTGAGGATCCTTATCCCCTCTTACAAAATATACTCCTATTATAGATGCTAGTATTCCTACTGAAGACAAAGCTAAAGCAAATTCTACTCCTGCATCCCCGTAGGCAACTAATCCTAATGTAATTGCAGATATTATAGCACCTACATAGGATTCAAACAAATCTGCTCCCATACCTGCTACGTCTCCCACATTGTCTCCCACATTATCAGCTATTACAGCAGGATTTCTTGGGTCATCTTCAGGAATTCCTGCTTCTACTTTTCCTACTAAGTCCGCCCCCACATCAGCTGCCTTAGTATATATACCTCCACCAACTCTAGCAAATAATGCAATAGATGAAGCTCCTAAACCAAAACCTGTAATAATAGATGGTTCTTGAAATAGTATGTATAATAAGGATACACCTATTATACCTAATCCAACAACACTCATTCCCATTACTGCTCCACCTGAAAAAGCTACATTTAATGCTTTATTCATACCTTTTTCCATAGCAGCATTGGCCGTTCTTACATTGGCTTTTGTTGCTACTTTCATACCAAAATAACCTGCAAATATAGAGAATATGGCTCCTAATAGAAAAGATACCCCTGTCTGCCAATTAATTGCTACTGCTAATACAATAAATAGAGCAATAACAAATATAGATAAAGCTCTATATTCACGCTCTAGAAATGCCATAGCCCCTTCCTCAATGAAAGACGCTATTTCCTTCATTCTATCATTGCCAGGACTTACTTTATCAATAGAGCTGGCTTTATAAAAAGCAAATAGCAAAGCAATTATGCCCACTATTGGTGCTGATATTAACGCAAAACTCATATTAACATACCTCCTCCTTCTTATTGAATTGCTGCAAGTACTATTGCAGATATCATAAACACAATTGCAGAAATTGTAGTTATTTTCTTAAGGGTTGCTTCCATAGTTCTTGCTCCCGATTTACCCCATAATTTTTCTGCGCCACCATATACTGCTCCTAAACCTTCTGATTTACTCTCCTGAAATAATACTGTTACAATTAATAAAATACTAGATATAAGAATTAAAACTGAAAAAAAGATAGTCATATTTACACCTCCTGTATTGGAATGGGATAATTTATTATATCATACCATAAACATGATTATTTTATCATAGAGATATTATAAAATCAATAGCTATAATGCTAGTAAAGATTAATAAAGAAATAGCAAGGCAATCCCTGCTATTTCTTTATATTATAAAATGCCTTTTTCCCACTGTATTCACTAGTGCCCCCTAGGTAATCTTCAATTCTTAGAAGTTGATTATATTTGGCTACCCTATCGGTTCTAGAAGGAGCTCCTGTTTTTATCTGACCTGCATTTGTTGCTACTACTAAATCTGCTATAGTAGTATCTTCTGTTTCTCCAGATCTATGAGATACTACTGCTGTATAGCCATGTACTTTTGCCATCTCGATGGTATTTAAAGTTTCAGTTAGTGTTCCTATTTGATTCAATTTCACCAATACCGAGTTAGATACACCTAATTCAATCCCCTTTTCTAAACGTTTAGTATTGGTGACAAATAGGTCATCTCCTACTAGTTGAATTTCTTTTCCTAATTTTTCTGTTAGTTTCTTCCATCCATCCCAATCTTCTTCTGCTAACCCATCTTCTATAGATATAATTGGATATTTTTTAACTAAATCTACATAATAATCTATCATCTCATCTACTGTTAATTCTCTGTTTTCTCCTTCTAATCTATATACTTTTTTCTTTTCATCATACATTTCCGTAGCTGCTACATCCAAAGCTAAATATACATCTTCTCCTGGCTTATATCCGGCTTTTTCTATAGCTTCAACAATAGTTTTTAGTGCTTCTTCATTACTAGATAGATTTGGTGCAAAACCTCCTTCATCTCCAACAGCGGTGTTTAAACCTTTAGATTTTAATACAGATTTTAAACTATGAAATATCTCTGCACCCATTCTTAATGCTTCTTTAAAATTAAGAGCTCCTACAGGCATTACCATAAACTCTTGAATATCTACATTGTTGTCTGCATGTTCTCCACCATTAAGGATATTCATCATAGGAACAGGTAATACCTTAGCATTTACTCCGCCAATATAGTTAAATAAAGGCATTCCCAATTCATCAGCTGCTGCCCTTGCTACTGCTAAGGATACACCAAGGATAGCATTGGCTCCAAGTTTTCCCTTGTTGTCCGTTCCATCTAATTCTATAAGAGTCATGTCTATACCTACTTGATTATATACATTCATACCAATGATTTCTTCTGCAATTATATCATTAACATTATCTACAGCATTCATAACGCCTTTGCCTAGATATCTTTCTTTGTCTCCATCTCTTAGCTCAACAGCTTCAAAAGCTCCAGTACTTGCTCCTGATGGTACCAATGCTCTACCATGGGCACCTAACTCTGTCCAAACTTCTACCTCTACCGTTGGATTACCTCTAGAATCTAATACTTCTCTTGCATATATATATGTTATTAAGCTCATGTTTACTCCTCCTCTTTATTCTGTTTACATTTCAAATGGGACAGCAGGGACAGTTCTCCCTGTCCCACAAATACATTGGATATAATTATTTTCTAATTATTAAACTTTCACCGGTCATTTCCTTAGGCTTTTCTAATCCCATCATATCCAATAAAGTAGGTGCTAGATCCGCTAATATACCTTCTTTAAGTTTTCCATCTTCTCCTACCATTATAAGGGGTACTTTATTTGTAGTGTGGGAAGTTATAGTGCTACCATCTCTTTCATCTATTAACATCTCTGCATTGCCATGATCTGCTGTTATTAAAGCCTTGCCCTCTTTCTTTATAAGCAAATCTATTATCTCTCCCAGACATGCATCTACTGTTTCAACAGCTTTTATAGCTGCTTCAACTACACCAGTATGCCCTACCATATCTGGATTAGCAAAGTTCAATACTATTAGGTGATATTTATCCATGTTTAATCTATTTAAAACTTCATCTTTTACCTCAATAGCACTCATCTCTGGCTTCAAATCATAAGTAGCCACTTTAGGGGAAGGAATTAATACCCGATCCTCATTTTCATAGGGTTCTTCTCTTCCGCCATTGAAGAAAAACGTTACATGGGCATATTTTTCAGTCTCTGCAATTCTTAATTGATTAAGGCCTAAACTGCTTATATATTCTCCTAAAGTATTTTTCGGTTTTTCAGGTTTAAAAGCCACATGGACGTTTTCAATAGTTTTATCGTATTCTGTCATGGTGACAAAGAAAGTGTCCACTTTCTTTTCCCTTTCAAAACCATTAAATTCTTCATCTACTATAGCTCTAGTTATCTGTCTAGCCCTATCAGGTCTAAAATTAAAAAATATTATGGAATCTCCACTGTCTATGGTGGCTATAGGTTTATTGTTCTTCGTAATAACAATCGGTACTACAAATTCGTCATTTATACCTTCATCATAAGATTTTTGTACTGCTTCTACTGGAGATGAATCCATCTTCCCCCTACCTAAAACCATAGCATCATAAGCAAGTTTAGTTCTTTCCCATCTATTATCTCTATCCATGGCATAATATCTACCTGATACCGTTGCAATATGTCCTACTCCAATTTCATCTATTTTATCTTCTAATTCTTGTAGATGCTGTTTGCCAATAGTAGGAGGAACATCCCTTCCATCTAAAAAGGCATGAATATATACTTCCTCTAATCCATGCCTTTTACATAATTCCAAAAGGCCATATAGATGGGTGTTATGGGAGTGGACCCCACCATCAGATACTAAACCCATTATGTGAAGTTTGGAATCGTTCTTCTTTGCATTTTCTATAGCTTGTAAAAATTCTTCTTTATTGAAAAAATTTCCTTCTTCTATGGACTTACTTATATTAGTCAACTCCTGATATACTATTCTTCCTGAACCTATATTTAAATGACCTACTTCTGAATTCCCCATCTGTCCTTCTGGTAAACCTACTGCCAAACCACTGGCTTCTAGTTTTGTATTAGGATAATCCATTATAAGCCTATCATAATTTGGAGTATTTGCTAGATATATAGCATTCCCTTCATATTCTTTTCCTATTCCCCAGCCATCTAATATTATCAACATTACTGGTTTGGTCATATCTATATCCTCCATCTAATAGTTTATTAACTTCACAAAGTCAGAAGCATTAAGGCTTGCTCCTCCAACTAATGCTCCATCTATTTCATCCTTATTCATCAAATCCTTTATAGTGTTTGGTTTTACACTTCCTCCATATTGGATCCTTATACTATTCTTTGCTTCTTTACCATATTTACTGCCGATTATCTCCCTAATAAATCCACACATTTCATTAGCATCATCGCTAGATGCGGTTTTCCCTGTGCCTATAGCCCATATAGGCTCATATGCTATTACTATATCCTTTATATGTTCTCCATTTACATCCTCAAAAGCCTTTAATACTTGATTCTTTACTATTTCTTTTTCTATAGATTTTTCCCTTTCCTCTAAGGTTTCTCCAACACATACTATAGGTCTAATATCATGTTTTAATGCAGATTTAATTTTTTTATTTACAGTTTCATCAGTTTCATTAAAATATTGTCTTCTCTCTGAATGGCCAATTATACAATAATCTACTCCTATTTCCTTTAACATCAAAGGGGACACTTCACCAGTGTAAGCTCCACTATCTTCCCAATGCATATTTTGAGCACCTAATTTTATTTTAGTTCCTTCTAAAGCTTTTTTTACATCATTTAAGTTTGTAAAAGGCACACATACAACAACTTCTACATTGTCATTTAAAGTATGTTTTTTCATATCTTCTATCAATTCAAGGGATTGGGATAAGGTGTTATTCATCTTCCAATTCCCTGCAATTATTGGCTTACGCATAAATATCCTCCTTTATTTATCGCTAATAGCTGCAATCCCTGGTAATTCCTTTCCTTCTAAAAATTCTAAAGAGGCTCCTCCTCCTGTAGATATATGGGTGATTTTTTCTCCAAATCCTGCCTTTTCTACTGCAGAAGCACTGTCTCCTCCTCCAACTATGGTTATAGCATCAGATTCTGCCATAGCTTTAGCTATAGATTCGGTACCTTTTTTGAAATTTTCCATCTCAAATACTCCCATTGGTCCATTCCAAACTATGGTTTTTGCTTTTCTTATCTCATCTGAAAATAGTTTTATAGTTTCTTCTCCAATATCCATTCCCATCATATCTTTTGGAATACTATCTATCTTAACGGTTTTAAACTCTGTATCGTTTTTAAACTCCTTAGCTACTACAATATCTACAGGTAATAATAATTTCACTTTCTTTTCTTCTGCTTCTTTTAAAAGTTGATTTGCTAAATCTACTTTATCTTCCTCTAATATGGATGTTCCAATCTCATAACCCTGTGCTTTTAAAAAAGTATAGGCCATACCTCCACCAATCAATATGGTATCCACTTTGTTAAGTAAATTTTGTATAACTCCAATTTTATCCGATACCTTAGCACCCCCTAGTATTGCCACAAAGGGCTTCTCTGGGTTTTCTAAGGCTTTACCCATAGTAGATATCTCTTTTTCTACTAAATAGCCTACTGCTGATGGTAGCCACTTAGAAACTCCAACATTAGAAGCATGTGCCCTATGAGATGTACCAAAAGCATCATTTACATATAAATCTCCTAAAGAAGCTAATTCCTTTGCAAAATTATCATCATTTTTTTCTTCTTCTTTTCTAAATCTAGTATTTTCTAGAAGAACTACATCTCCTTCATTCATCTTGGAAACTATTACTTTAACATCATCACTAACTACCCTATCATCTTTAGCAAATATTACCTCTTTATTTAACAACTCTGACAATCTTCTTGCTACTGGTGCTAAACTATATTTAGGATTTGCTTCTCCTTTTGGCCTTCCTAAATGGGACATCAATATTACCTTTGCACCATTTTCTATTAAATACTCAATTGTAGGTAAAGAGCTAACTATTCTTCTATCGTCGGTAATATTACCTTCATCATCCATAGGAACATTAAAATCACATCTAACCAATACTCTTTTACCTTTTACTTCTAAATCTTCCAATGTCATCTTGTTTAGCATTTACATCACCTCTCAGACTGTTTTATAATTCAAAATTATCTATATTTATCTTTAAAGTCTTTTTGGGCGACCAAAGGTCGCCCCTATTTTAAATTATTTATTTGCTACCATAGCAGCTAAATCAACTACTCTTTCAGAATATCCCCATTCATTATCATACCAAGAAACTACTTTTACCATATTGTCTATTGCCATAGTGGATAATCCATCTACAATAGATGAACGGGAATCTCCTCTATAGTCTATGGATACTAGAGGCTCATCTGAATATCCTAATATACCCTTCATTGGGCCTTCACTAGCTTCCTTTAATGCTTTGTTTACTTCTTCAGCTGTTGCAATTTTTTCTACTTCAAATACCACGTCTACTACTGAAACTGTTGGTGTAGGAACTCTCATTGCAAATCCATTTAATTTCCCTTTTAATTCTGGTATAACTAAAGCTACTGCTTTAGCTGCTCCTGTAGTAGTTGGAATAATAGATTCAGCTGCTGCTCTTGCTCTTCTTAAATCTTTATGTCTTTTATCTAATATTTGCTGATCATTGGTATAAGCGTGAACAGTGGTCATAAGACCTTTTTTAATTCCAAAGTTATCCAATATTACCTTTGCTACTGGAGCAAGGCAGTTAGTTGTACAAGATGCATTTGAAATAATATTATGTTTCTCTGGATCGTATTTATCTTCGTTAACTCCCATTACAATAGTAATATCTTCATTTTTGGCTGGTGCAGTTAAAATGACCTTTTTAGCACCTGCTTCTATATGTTTTGACAATCCTTCCCTATCTCTAAAAGCTCCTGTAGAGTCAATAACCAAATCAACACCTAAATCTCCCCATGGAATTTCAGCAGGGTTCCTATGATCTACTCTTTTTATCTTTTTCCCGTTAATCACAAATCCGTCTTCTACTACTTCAACAGTCCCATTAAATTTCCCATATAGGGAATCATATTTAAATAGATGAGCCAAAGTATTTAAATCTCCTGATGCATTTAATGCTACTATTTCAAAATCATCTACTTCATTTTCAAAATAGATTCGTAAAACATCTCTTCCTATTCTTCCAAATCCACTTAAGCCAACTTTCATTGTCATAAGTATTCCTCCTTATTAAAATAAT
>JAAYFV010000068.1 GCA_012728075.1 Tissierellia bacterium | reverse complement strand
TCTAAAATAAAAATTATGGTTATAGACGAAGAGCAAAACATTAGGCTACCAGCAATCCCTTTTTGGCTATTAGATTTGTTTATTGGCATGGGACTTGGATTAGGATCCATTGCACTAAAATTTGTTAATGATATTGATGAGAAAACTAGGACAGTATTAGAATCAATTAGCAGTAGGGATTTAAGAAAAATATTTGATGAAATAAAAAAAAGTGGTCCTTTTGAAATAATAGATATAGAAGATGGAGATAGTACTAAGATTAAAATAAGTGTATTGTAAAGGATGATAAATTATGAAAAGAGAAGTATTAGGAAGATGTCCTGTATGTGGGAATGAATTAGAAGTGACTAGTTTAAGTTGTAATAATTGCTACACTAAAATAGAAGGTCACTTTTCCATTTGTAAATTTTGTAAGCTGACAGATGAACAAAAAAATTTCGTTGAGGTATTCATTAAAAATAGGGGAAATATTAAAGAAATTGAAAAGGAGTTGGGAATATCCTATCCCACTGTTAGAAACAAGTTAGAAGATGTAATATCCGCTTTAGGCTACAGTCCAAAGTATACTGAACCTAGGGTAGATAAAAAAGAAGTATTAGAGAGATTGAGTAAAGGAGAAATTACCTCTGAAGAAGCCATAAAACTTCTCAAAGGTGAATAATAGGGGGGGTATAATTGAAAGAAGAAAGATTAATGATATTATCTATGTTAGAAGAAGGAAAGATTACTAGTGAAGAAGCTATTAAACTATTAGAAGCCTTAGAAGAATCTCAAGTCATTGAAGAGGATAGAGATAAAGTTGTAGATGTGGAAAAAACCAAGGAAAAGATGAAGGAATTTGGAAATGTGCTTAAAGAACAGGGTAAAAAAGTAGAAGAATTTAGTGTGGATTTAGGCGGTAAAGTTTCTGAATTTTTTAAAGATATGAAAGATATAGAAAAGCCTAAAGTTTTTTCAGGAGGATATGATGTTATAGAAACAAGTTTAGAAAAAAATATTTCCCATATTGAAAATCCCGTTATAGATCTTAAATCTGTTAATGGCAATATATCCGTTAATTTTTGGGAAAAAGAACATATGTATATAGAAATAAATTGTAAATATAAAAGTGGGATATTTCATAAGGAGAATGAATTTTATGATTTCACAGAAAAAGATAATAGATTAATATTTTTGCCTAAAATATCTAGTAATATAGATTTAGACTTAAAGGTTTATTTACCAGACAAAATCTATGATGAAATCTTATTAAATACATCTAATGGGAAGATTCAAATTGAAGGTTTTAATACCAATAAACTCCAATGTATTACTACTAATGGATCTATCATTACAAAGGATATATTATCTAAAGAAATTTTATTAAAGACCAAAAACGGAAAGATTCACTTAGAAAATATTAATAGTAAGGATCTAGTACTATTGACCAATAATGGTAAGATAACGTTAAACCATATAATAACAGAAGATATATCAGCTACTACAACTAATAGTATTATAAATGGAGAAGATATAGATGGTGAATATATTATGTTTACTACATCTAATGGAAAGATAATTGTTAAAGACATAATATCCGACAGGGTTAAAAGTATAAAACTATATACTTCAAATGCTTCTATAGACGCAGAAATAGGATCTATTAAAAAAGATTGTTGTTTCGATTTACAAACATCTATGGGAAATATTAGTCTAGGAATACCTAATTTAGTATACAAAGTTAATGAACAAGGGAATTCAGGGACAGGAAAGGTTATCGCTCATAGTACAGGTTTTAATAAAAATAAAGACCATTTTGAACTAATAGCATCTACTTCCCGTGGATCTATTAAATTATGGTAAGGAGAGATGATATGAATAATTTAAAAGAAGAAAAATTACAAATCTTAAAAATGGTAGAAGAGGGAAAAATTACTCCAGAAGAAGGAATTAGCCTATTGGAGACTTTAGAAGATGTAGAAGAAACTTATGTAGATAATAGACAAGCTAAGTGGCTTAAGATAAAAGTTTTTGACCCTAGTGATAATACTAAAGTAAATGTTACAATACCTATAGCCTTAATAGATGTAAGCATGAAAATGGCAGGAAAATTTGCCCCAGCTTTTGTTCCAGAATTAAAAGAAGTTAATATTAGCGAAAATGACATGATAGAATTACTTGATGCCATCAAAGAGGGAGCTACAGGTAAACTTGTAGATGTGGAATCAGAAGATGGAGAAAAAGTTGAGATAGTAGTAGAATAATCCCAAGTACTTGGGATTATTCTTTTAATTTTATTATATTGTATACTATCCTCACTCCAATCAATATTAGCAATATAGGCCATAGATAGTTAATGAACTTCCAGAATTTAAACTCTACTGCAAATTTGGAGGTTATCAAAAACAATAAAGATACTATCAACATGGCTATAGTTAAATGTTTAGGCCACTCTATACCTGATTTACGATATCCAACCATATAAATAATATAAAAAGCTATTCCAAATAATAAATATAAAGTCCAAGATACATCTCCAAAAGTTAACTCTTCTATAAGATTATAGGTACCTAAAGCAGGTAATATACATCCAAATACAAGAAACCCCCTAGAGCCTTGTCTCCCATATAGTACTAAGGATATTATGCCAAATATCCATAAGAATAAAAAACCCTTAATATTAACTCCCGGGAAAGCGTATTGATTTAATAGAGAGACTAAGGAAATACCTAGTAATACTAAACCCGATACTAAATATCCCATATGTCCTTTTATAAAATATCCTACTATTAAACCTATGGATAATATAAACATTAACCATTCAAAATTTATTATCTTTAAATTTAATAATAAAAATAAAACCCCTATTAATATCAACAATCCAGCAAAAGTATAATCGTTTTTTCTCATAAAACCACCCCTTAAATATATTTGTTGTTTTCAAATATGTTAAACATTTGGTTTATCTCCTTTAAGTAATCAAAAACTACGGAATTAGATATACCTCTTCCCATAAAGGATTCAGGAAAAAATATAGCTATAGGAGATATTATCAAGTTTAACAGATATACTATAAATAAACCTTCTATCAATCCAAATAGTATTCCACCAATCATGTTCAATTGTTTTAGCACTGGCGCTTTCATAATATGAGAAAATAATCCAAAAACTAAAGTTATCAATTTATTTGATAGCCAGTACACTAAAATTATGGCAAATAGAATGATCATTATATTTACCAATCCTTTTGAAACCAATTTGGAGGTAAAACCTGGATCTTCTTTATTTTTAGAATAAAATAATATGTTTAATATAAATCCAAATAGAGCTTCAAATATATTATACACTCGAGGGCTATTAATTATATACATAGATACTTGGGAATAGTATCTTTTAGTTATGGCTACAGATAGGATAATTCTCAATATATTAAATATAGATCCTATAAGGCCTGTTCTAAATCCTTTAATCATAGCAAATATTAATATGGTAATTACTGCTATATCTAACCAATTCATAAAAATCACCAAATCCTAAATTTTTTTATTAAATTTCATCAATTCAATTTTATCACTATATACTAGTATTAAATTTTCTGTTCCCCCAATTAACTTTAATACATCTTTATCGCTTTTATATTTAAATAATTCTTCTCCTCTATTTAATCCCATTATATATTCATCCCCATAGACAATCAAATACCCATTAAATGGCAGTATCTTTTTGTATTCTTCAGTAAAAGATATCTTTTCTTGGGTAATTCCATCTCTGGATATAGTTTCTAAAGTATTCCCATATAGTACATATATTTTTGTTCTGTCTATATATATATCTTTTATTAGTTGAAATTCTCTTTCCCATAAAATATCTTCATTTTTAAGCATATATATAGATTTATCCGTCATTATCAGTATCTTATCTCTATGGATAAAATTCGAATAAAATATGATTTCATCTTTAAACTCCTTATCCAATTGAGATTGTTCACCTTTTTTAAATACTTCTACATGGGATTTTATAGCATCCTTTCCTAGATCTAAACTAGATACTAGGTAAGTTAAGTCACCTTCATCATCTACAGAAAAAGTGAGTATATTCCTATTAGATACAATGCTAGAATCTACTATGTTCCCCTCCATATCCAATATACAAATTCCCTCTCCATTGGTTCCTTTAAAATGGACTAATATATTATCAATATTTTCTACTAGATTCATAATACTAGTTTCAATATCTACCCTGTGAATGGTTTCTCCTTTATTGTCTAAAAAATGTATAATTCCCGAAGGTTTCTCATATATATAGATATATGTTTTCCCAACAGATATCCCTGTTTCTTCAAACACAAATTCCCTTTCCCATTCCTTAGAGCCATCTAAACTTAGCTTTGAAATTTGATTTTCTTTCCAAAGAATTATACCCCCTTCATAAGCAAATACTTGTTCTATATCTTCCCCTATAAATATGGAATCTTCTATCATAGGTTCCAAACTCATTAATGTAGTCCTATCTATAAACTGGATAAACTTCTTCTGATTTTCTTCTTTTAAAAAAAATAGTAATATTCCTAATAGTATTAGAATAAATATTTTAAAACCAATATGACTTTTCCCTTTCTTTTTCTCTTCCAATATACCACCCCACCTTTGTTATAAATTCTATACCTTTTTAATAATTCCTTCTAGTTTTTGTTGTAGATATTTTTTTATCAGATACAATAAATGTATCGATACATTTATTGGAGGTAATGAATATGCTAATCGATAAAAATTTAAGTACCCCTTTGTATATACAGCTCTATAATAATATCAAGGATATGATAGAAAAAGAAAAAATAATAGAGGGTGAAAAACTTCCTTCTATTAGAAGTTTAGCAAAAAAATTAGAAGTTAACAATATTACAATTGTAAATGCTTATAAATTATTGGAACAAGAAGGATATGTATATTCTATAAAAGGAAGTGGAACCTACGTAAGAAGTCCTAATCTCCATATGAACGCCCCCTACACAGAAGATGGAGATATGGAATTGATGATAGGTGGGATTCTACCAATTTCTAAGGATAGTATTAATTTTGCTACTGTATCTCCAACACCTGAAATATTTCCTATTGCCCAATTTAAGCAAGCATTAATTGAGGTTTTAGATAGAGATAAAGGTAAAGCTTTTCTGTATCCAGAGATAAATGGATATGAACCCTTTAGGGAGTCTATCTGTAATTTTTTGAAGGAAAATTATAATATGGATGTATCCAAAGATCAGATTCAAGTAATATCTGGAGGCCAACAGGGTATAGATATAATTGCTAAAGCATTAATTTCCCAAGGAGATACTATACTAGTAGAGAATCCTACCTATTCTGGAGCTATGGCTGCTTTCCAATCTAGAGGTGCCAAAATAATTGGTATCCCTATGAAAGAGGATGGAATGGATTTAGAGGTTTTAAATAGATATATAAAACGACATAGTCCCAAATTCATATATATGATGACTAACTATCAAAGTCCTACTACCTATTCTTATAGTGAAGATAAAAAAAGAGAATTAATCAATTTAAGCAAAAAATATAATTTCTATATCATCGAAGACGATTTTTAAACAGATTTAAATTATGACGAAAATAAAAAAACACCTTTAAAATCCATGGATCATATGGATAATGTTATATATATTAAGAGTTTTTCAAAAATATTTATGCCTGGAGTAAGAATAGGCTTTATGATAGTTCCTGATAGCTTATTTAAAGATATTGTCAAAGCTAAACATACTACAGATATTTCATCTTCCGGTTTTCTACAAAGAGCTTTCGATTTATATCTAAGAAAAGGCTACTGGAAAGAACATATTAGCACCATAAAAAAAGTATATGAATATAAATATAATACCATGATAAAAGAACTAGATAGACTTAAACAATATGGCATTTCTTTTGTAAAGCCTAATGGGGGCCTGAGTATATGGGTAAAACTACCAAAGACAATGGACTGTGTAGAATTATATAATGAATGTGAAGAAAATAATGTAGCTATAGTCCCTGGTAAAATATTTTTTATCAATGATAGTATATATTCTAATTATGTACGTTTAAGCTTTGGCGCAGTATCCAATGAAGAAATAGTTGAAGGAATTAGAATCATAGAAAAAAACATTAAAAAACTATATAAATCTGAAGATAATAAGTATTTACCTTTCGTATAAAAAGACTGCAAAAGGGACGGTTCTTTTTGCAGTCCATTTTTTCCCAATTTCTATA
This sequence comes from Tissierellia bacterium, assembly GCA_012728075.1. GTDB lineage: Bacteria > Bacillota > Clostridia > Tissierellales > Tepidimicrobiaceae > Keratinibaculum. Next base: position 3,757 of record JAAYFV010000068.1, on the reverse strand, counting down.
GGGATTATTGTCTATTTTTTATACTTTCTAAAAAATCCATTACTATTGATATAAACTCCTCTGGTTTTTCATACATTGAAGCATGCCCTACTCCTTTCATTATTATCCATTTAGAGCCTTCTATCTCTTCGTGAATAAGCTTTTGATATCCTATAGGTGTTATAATATCAAATTCAGAACTTATTATTAATGTTGGGCTTTTAATATTTTTAAGTTCATCATATACATTAAAGTTTCTTGCACTTTCTATACCTCTCTTAAATCTTTGATACCATTCTTTATCTAATATATTATCAAAAATTTTTCTTATTGTTTTTATATCTTTATAGTTTTTTTCATAATATTCATATGAATACATATAGGGCATAATCAAAGTAGAAAAAATTTCACCCTCTAAAGTAGAGGCACCATAAACCCAACTCTTGCCTATATCTTTCATAATATTAGTAGTATAACTATCTGTATTGGAGAGTATTAAAGACTTTACCATTGTAGGGTGCTTTATGGCAAAAGTTAAAGCTACTTTCCCACCATAGGAAGTTCCCAATATATGAACTTTTTTCAAATTTAATTTTCCCAAAAATTGATTTAAAAATTCCACTTGAGTATCTATAGTATAATTATCTTCACAACTATCAGATCTACCTTGATCTAATAGGTCAACAGTTATCATTTTATAATCTTTAGATACAATTTTAGCAAAAGGAGTCCAGTTACTAGTACTCATCATCATTCCATTTAAAAATACTATAGGTTCACCACTGCCATATTCTCTATAATATATGTTTTTATCTAATATTTTTACATAAGGCACTTTATCATCTCCTAATATTTTTTATATTATTAATATTATAACAGAAAAATAAACTACAAAATAAAAATTCCTATCATCACCATAATACCAATCAATCCAGATATTGGATATAAAACTCCCACTAGATTAGAGAAACCTATTTTAGCTAATGGAATAGTAGATATACAAAATAAAGCTGTAGAAAATATATTATTTTTATCTTTAGATATCCTATTCATAAATCCAAAACCATTTGCCAATGCAGTAGTAAACATAGCTATCCATAAAATTATTGCATAGGTTTTTCTATAATGTTTTCCTACATAGTCGCATACTTTTAACATGGGAATATCTAGAATAAATACTTCATTATAATATACAAGAATAGAAGTCAATATGGATAATCCAAGGACAAATAATATAATACCTCCTAAAATTCCTCCTATTGCAGCTGTTTTTTTACTATCAATTAGAGGAAGAAGGGAAGAAAATACTATGATTATAATTAATGAATTGGAGCCAAAATATAATAAAGATGATGTTATGAAATTCCCTTTTTTAGTTATATTAGCTCCCTCAACATTAGAAAAATTATATCCACCATTTATATTTACATAAAGGGTGATAAATATTATCCCAATAATCAACAAAGGTACTAATATAGAATTGATAAAAGACAATCCTTCTAAACTAAATAGAAAAACCAGAAAAGCACATATTATCATAAATATAACTCCAATATTAAAGGAAAGATTTAATTCCTGTTTAAATATGGCACCACTTCCAGCCACCATAACACTAAATCCAGTATACAATGAAAATATCATTATAGTATCCAATACAAAACCAAATCTTTTCCCAAATATATTTAATACTAATTCATCAAAACCATTTATTTTTTTATTATATATTTTAATTAATAATAAACTTCCTACTAGAGAAAATAATAAACCTGCTATAACAATACCCCGTATTCCTTTGATACCATATACTCCAAAAAATTCTATTATTTCCCTTCCAGAAGCAAATCCTGCTCCTATTACAGTACCCACATATATAGATGTAATTTTAATCCAATTTTTATTCATTATAAGCCTCCACTAATTTATAATATTAAAATTAGTGCCTGTACTATAACTAAAAATATTTGAACCTTATTTAATATATTTGGTGGTAAATATATTAAAATGTTAAGTTTTATGTTGAATTTTATTTTTATATTAATATTTTTAATATGTTGATTAATATTATCAAGGTTGTTGTTGCAATTATTTAAAATACATGGTATATTATATTTAAATAATTAACATCTTATATTTAAGGAGGGGTTATAATGAGAAAGTATTTATTTAAATCTAAAGGGCTGTTATTTTTAAATTTAATTTTGGCCATAATTGCTTCTGCCCTTGGAGTATACTTTGCATTTATACTTGGACAAATAGTTGATGTAAGCATTAGTAAAAATTTTTTAGAATTTAAAAAAGTGCTTATAACAGGGATTATACTTATGGTAGTAAGTTCTATATTTGCATATCTTATTCGAATATTTTCTGGATTATATATTAAAAACACTATGTCTAATTTAAAGGGAGATGTTTTTAATAGTATATTATCTAAAGACATATCCTCTTTTAATTCCAAAAATACTGCTAATTATATTTCTGCATTAAATAATGATATTAATTTAGTTGAACAAGATTATTTTGTAAACATATTAACTAGTTTTCAATACTTATCCTTATTTATACTTGGTACCTATTCCATATTTAAATTAAATGTTTATATAGCCATTGCTACATTTGTTATAGGCTTTATTCCATTATTTATACCAGTATTTTTCCAAAAAGAAATGGGTAAGAGAAAAGAAGAATATTCAAATAGCTTAAGTTCATTCACTACTAAAATCAAGGACATATTTTCAGGTTTTGAAGTTATAAAATCTTTTAATATTGAAGAAAAAACTAAAGAGGATTTCAATATATCTAATAATACTGTAGAGAATAAAAAATATGCCTCAACTAAAATGGAGGCTATGGTAAATTCACTTTCACAATTCTTTGGTGGTATGATATTTTTTGTTCCACTAGGTCTTGGTACTCATTTAGTATTAAAAGGAAAATTTACTACAGGAGGAATGCTTACTGCAGTACAGCTTATGAATTATATAGTAAATCCTATACTTAGTTTTTCTGCAATTATAAGTAAAATCAAAGGAATTAAGCCTATAAACAAAAAATTAGAATCTATAATTAAAGAGAGTAATGGTGAGGACACTGGAATGATTAAAGATAGCTTTGATAAATCTATTGAAATTAATAATCTTTCTTTTTCTTATAATGAGGAAAGAGAAATTTTAAAGGGTATAGATTTAAGTATAAATAAAGGTGAAAAAGTGGCCATAGTAGGTAGATCTGGTAGTGGAAAATCTACACTATTAAGATTATTACTAAGATATTATGATGATTATGATGGTGAAATATTAATTGACGGAATAAATAGTAAAGATATAAAATTATCCTCCATATATGAGATGATGTCCACTATACAGCAAAATGTGTTTATGTTTGACGACAGCATAGAGTCTAATATAGCTCTATATGGAAATTATTCAGATGAGGAAATAGATAAGGCCATTTTAGAATCTGGTCTAAAAACTTTAATAGATTCTCTTCCTAATGGCAAAAACTCCAGTGTAGGAGAAAATGGTTCTAACTTATCTGGTGGAGAAAAACAAAGGGTTTCTATTGCTAGGGCATTAATTAAAAATACTCCTATAATACTATTAGATGAAGCCACTACCTCTTTAGATGCAGAAACTTCTTTTGAAATAGAGAATTCTCTATTAGATATTGATGGGCTAACAAGTCTTGTAGTAACTCATAAACTTAATCCTGAATTGCTTAAAAAATATGATAAAATTGTGGTTTTAGAAAAAGGAGAAATAGTTGAAGTAGGTAGTTTTGA
>JAAYFV010000067.1 GCA_012728075.1 Tissierellia bacterium | reverse complement strand
TTTTCTTTAAATAAAAATGATGCCTTTCCTGTAGATGTATGGGTGAAAAGAATAATGGAATATTTTTATTTTAAAGAGGATACAAGAAATAAAAAGATTGCTACATATGCTAAAGAAAAATTTGGCATCTTAGGAGGATTTGCACAACAGTATTTATTTTACTATGCTAGAGAATTAGGAATAGGTAGAAAAAAGAAATAAAGGTGTAATAGGTTGAGAAAATCATACTTCCCATAAAAAATACAGGAATAGGTATTTCTAAACAATATATATAATTTTTGTAATTATAAGGTTTGTATATAAATAGATTAAAATACACTTATATTAGTAATCAACATTTATATTGATTCCTAATATTTTCTAGTAATATTCTATTAAATAGTGTATCCTTAATTTATATAGAAAATTTCAGTATAGATAAAGGTGGGATTATATGCTAGGGACTGTAGTTAATTCGATTGCGATAATTTTAGGGAGCCTATTAGGAGTAATTATTAAACAAGGCATAGAGGACCGGTATAAAAAGATTGTTATGGATGGAATAGGCCTTTCTGTTGTAATTATTGGGATAGCAGGAGGGATAAAATCTGAAAACAGTATTTTAGTAATTATAAGTATTGTCTTAGGTAGCATAATTGGAGAAACTATAGACATTGAGAGGAAATTAAACAGTTTAGGGGATAATATGGAAAAAAAGCTTGGAAGAGGAGATAATAATTTTTCTAATGGGTTTGTAACTGCTTCCCTAGTCTATTGCGTAGGAGCTATGGCCATAGTTGGTGCTTTGGAAAGTGGTCTATTAGGCAATCATAGCACCCTTTTTGCTAAATCCATACTAGATGGTATATCTTCTATCATATTTGCCTCTACATTGGGAATAGGAGTAGCTTTTTCTGCAATAGCTGTTTTTATATATCAGGGATTAATTGTTCTTTTTGCTACATATTTAAAAGATTTTTTAACTTCGGAAGTGATACTTGAGATGTCAGCAGTTGGTGGAATTCTAATTATGGCAATTGGACTAAATATATTGGATTTTAAAAAAATAAAAGTAGGGAATATGCTACCAGCTATTTTTATTCCTTTAATTTACTATGTGTGTGTATTTATTTTTGGTTTATAAAGGTATTTTATGTAAAAATAATGCAAAAAAGCAGTATATAGAAGATATTTAATGAAACATAGAGTAAAACTACCAAAATATAAAAAAAATAGCATAAATGATGAAATATAAGGAAATTTGAGACTTGATTCTAGTATTCTTATTAAGTAACATATTAATTGTATAGATTAGCACTCAATAACATCGAGTGCTAACAATATGGCATGAAAATAAATTAAATAAAATAAAATATAATATAAGGAGGGCATGTAGTATGAACCTTAAACCATTAGGTGATAGAGTTGTTATTAAAAAAGTTGAGGCTGAAGAAAAAACTAAGAGTGGTATAGTTCTTCCAAGTAGTGCCAAAGAACAACCACAAAAGGCAAAAGTCATAGCTATAGGTGCAGATATTTTAAACGATGAGAAGAAAAAAGATCAAATCAAAGAAGGAGATACAGTTATATTCTCCCAATATGCTGGAACAGAGGTTAAAATTGACGGGGAAGAATATACAATACTTAAATTAAACGATATTTTAGCTGTAGTGGAATAAATACAATTCACAATGTATAATTAAAAAACTAAAAGTTAAATACCAAAATTGTAAACTGTGAATTGATTAAAAAAAGGAGTGTGAATATAATGGCTAAAGAAATAAAATTTGGTGAAGATGCTCGTCGTTCAATGGAAAAAGGAATTAATCAATTAGCTGATACGGTAAAGGTAACCCTTGGACCAAAGGGAAGAAACGTAGTTTTAGATAAACAATTTGGTGCACCTCTTATTACAAATGATGGTGTAACTATTGCTCGTGAAATAGAATTAGAAGATAGATATGAGAATATGGGAGCACAGCTTGTAAAGGAAGTAGCTACTAAGACTCAAGATGTGGCAGGTGATGGAACTACAACAGCTACATTACTTGCTCAAGGAATTATAAGAGAAGGGCTTAAAAATGTAGCAGCAGGTGCAAATCCAATTATGCTACAAAGAGGAATTAGCAAAGGTGTAGAAGCGGCAGTAGAAGAAATTAGAAGATTTTCAAAGCAAGTAGATTCTAAAGAATCTATAGCACAAGTTGCATCAATTTCAGCTGACGATGAAGAAATAGGTAATCTAATTGCAGAAGCTATGGAAAAGGTTGGAAACGATGGGGTTATAACTGTAGAAGAATCTAGATCTATTGGAACTACTTTAGAAGTAGTAGAAGGTATGCAATTTGATAGAGGATATGTATCTCCTTATATGGTAACTAATACTGAAAAGATGGAGGCGGAATTAGAAGAACCATATATACTTATTACAGATAAGAAGATTGCAAACATACAAGAAATACTTCCAATACTAGAAAAAATCGTTCAAGAAGGAAAGCCACTATTGATTATAGCTGAAGATATAGAAGGTGAAGCTTTAGCTACATTAGTAGTAAATAAATTAAGAGGAACTTTTGACTGTGTTGGAGTTAAAGCTCCAGGATTTGGAGATAGAAGAGCAGAAATGCTACAAGATATAGCAATACTAACAGGTGGTCAAGTAATCTCAGAGGATTTAGGATATGATCTAAAAGATATAACTATAGATATGTTAGGTAAGGCAAGAAGAGTTAAAGAAGATAAAGAAAACACTGTGATAATAGACGGTGAGGGAAGTCAATCAGCTATAGAAGATAGAATTAATCAAATAAAAGTTCAATTAGAAGAAAGCGACTCTGAATTTGATAAAGAAAAATATCAAGAAAGACTTGCTAAATTATCTGGTGGTGTAGCAGTAATTAAAGTAGGGGCAGCTACAGAAACTGAATTAAAAGAAAGGAAATCAAGAATTGAGGATG
>JAAYFV010000066.1 GCA_012728075.1 Tissierellia bacterium | reverse complement strand
TATTCAACTATTTTGAATGGTTATTAAATATATTTATTCTATGCTAACACATTTTTAGATTACAAGTCAAACTTTTAAAAATTCACAATCTTTCATGTTTTTTTACTTTTAAATAAAATTACATCTAGTAATATTATAAATTTTCGACTATTTTTTTGTTAATCTCATAGTTTGCTAAAATTAAACGGATTGGTTTGTTTTACCTTTGTATGTTTATTCATCTTTCTGCATGATTTTAATTTTATGTTTTTTACATTCTAATAATTATAATTTCCTGAGAATAATTTTTAGATTATAGTATTTTTTCTCTATTAATGGTATCATAAGATAAAATTAGATTATTTTTAGAAAGGATTTTGAAATGAAAATATTAGGATTGATAACAATAGTTTTTTTAATCATATATACGTTCTTTAACAGACATTTATCCTTTGTTTTAAATTTATCCAATAGTTTTTTTATTATTGGGTTGATATATATTCTCATAGGCCTTGTTTTTTATGTACGTAATGTAGGTTTCTTTAAACTTATAAGTTATCATAGATATAGAAAAAGGCAACTAAGAAATATTAAATCCAATACTAATAAGTCCACTGTTAATAAACATATGAACTATGATTATACTCATAATGAAAATATAATGGAATTCCATGAATTCTGTGAAGAACATTATAAAGACAAATGGTCTAATAAGGAATTTTTTTTATTTGGAATACCTCTTTTAATCCTATCATATATACTGGCTTATTTTGTTTGATTTAAATTAAAATGGAAGGATAGTGCTCCCCTTCCATTTTTATTAACTATTTTTAGGATTAGCTGGCTACACTTTTACCTTAAAGCCTTTAATCCTTTTATTATTTAAATTCTTTACAACTTGAGATAAATATTCTCCTGGCACTTCTACAAATGTAAATTTATCATACATATCTATATCTCCAACCATCTTTCTAGATAAATTGGTTTCATTCAATATTGCACCTAATATATGCCTTGGGCTTACTCCTTTTCTCTTACCTATATTAATGTATATTCTTTCCATAGAATCAATTTCAGTATGTCCATAATCTACTGTTTCCAACCCCTTATGAGTATCCAATTTGTTATTTAGCAAGTAAAATTTCATCAAAGCTGCTGCTATATTTAAAGAGCTATAATCCTCATCCAATAGAGTCTGAACCATATCTTCATACTTTCCTAATTGGTCTTTTTCTATTTCTTCTCTAATTCTATCTAATAATATATCCGTCTGTTTTTCTTCTATATCCTTTAATGTAGGTAAGGTTTTTCTTTTTATTTTAGTCTTTGTATACCTTTCAATATCCCTTATTCTATATATCTCTCTACCAACTACAAGACTAAAAGCCAAACCCTCTCGTCCTGCCCTAGCGGTTCTACCTATCCTATGAACATAGTATTCTTCATCATGGGGAATATCATAGTTAAACACTATATCTATATCATCTACATCAATACCTCTAGCTGCCACATCAGTGGCTACAAGTATGTCAATATTACCAGTTCTAAACTTATTCATCACTTTATCCCTTTGGGATTGTTTCAAATCTCCATGGAGTCCATCTGCAAAATACCCTCTTCCCTGCAATTCGATAGTTAGTTCATCTACCTTTTTCTTGGTATTACAAAACACTATAGATAATTTAGGATTGTGTATATCTATTAGTCTGCATAGTATTTCCGTCTTCATATGCTCTTTTAATTCAAAATAATACTGCTCTACTTTTGGCACAGTTAGCTCTTTGTGAACCACCTTGATAATTTTAGGATTCTTTTGATATCTTTTTGCAAATTTGACTATCTCATCTGGCATAGTAGCGGAAAAGAATACCGTCTGTCTTTCTTCTGGCATACGATTCATAATCCACTCTATATCATCTCTAAACCCCATATCAAACATCTCATCTGCTTCATCTAATACTACCATATTTATATTTTCTAGCCTTATGGTTTTCCTCCTAATATGATCCATTACCCTGCCTGGAGTACCAACTACAATCTGTACGCCCTTTTTTAAAGCCTTTATCTGCCTATCAATAGGCTGTCCTCCATATACTGGAAGCACAAATATATCCCTTTTATACTTGGACAATCTTTTTATCTCCTCTGCTACCTGAATGGAAAGCTCTCTAGTTGGGCATAGAACTATAGCCTGTAGTGTTCTATCTTCATATTTGCACCTTTCAATTATTGGTATTCCAAATGCAGCAGTTTTCCCTGTTCCCGTTTGTGCCTGACCTATAATATCCTGTCCATCAAGTATACTAGGAATTGCTTGGGATTG
>JAAYFV010000065.1 GCA_012728075.1 Tissierellia bacterium | reverse complement strand
GCCGTATATTTCCTTGGCCCTATTATAAGTAATATCTTTTAATTCTACATCTGCTCCTTCTATTATTGGTGGATAAGTACCATCTGGGATAGGTTTTATATCCTCTATTTGTTCTGCTATTAAATTACTGTTTTTTATAACTACCTCCTCTGCTTTTCCTTTGCCTAAATACTTAAATTCTTCTAACATTTCATCTGTAGTCTTAAAATAAAGAGGAGGTTGAATATCTGCATCAGCATATCCTTGACCTGCCATTAAAATTCTTCTGAATATTTCATCTTCAGGATCTAAAAAATGTACATCTCCTGTAGCTACCACAGGGTTATTGAATCTATCCCCTAATTTCACAATCTGTTGATTAATCCATCTTAATTCGTCTTCATTTTTTACCAAACCCTTCCTTAATAAATGCATATTATTACCAATAGGTTGTATTTCTAAATAATCATAGAAATTCACTATATTCTTTATTTCATTGAAATCTTTATTTTGAAGTATAGCATTATATAATTCTCCAGCTTCACAGGCACTCCCAATTATTAAACCTTCCCTATATTTTAATAATAATGATTTAGGAATTCGCGGTTTTCTATAAAAATAATTTAAGTGAGATTGGGATATAATTTTATATAAATTTTTCAATCCTTTTTGATTTTTAGCTAGTATAATCACATGAAAAGGCCTTTCCTTGCTTATGTCCTTATTTGCAGACAATTTATTTATTTCGTCAAAGCTATTTTTATTATTTTCTTTTAATATATTCATACATTTTATAAAAATTTCCCCTGTTGCTCTAGCATCATCTACAGCTCTATGATGATTAGTTAAATCTACATTTAAATACTTAGCAATTACATTTAATTTATGTTTTTTAAGCTGAGGAAATAGAGCCCTAGTAAGCTCTAAGGTGTCTAAAACTGGATTATCCAAGGTTTTACCTATTTTAAAAAAATTTTCCCTAATAAATCCTATATCGAAGGAAGCATTATGAGCTACTAATACACTATCTTGAATAAAATATTCAAAATCTGGTAAAACTTCTTCTATATTAGGTTTATTTGATACCATATCATCAGTAATACCAGTAAGTTCTACTATTTTTTCTGGAATGGGAATACCAGGATTAATCAATTGATTAAACTCATCTACAACTACACCCTCCCTAATTTTAACTGCTCCAATTTCTGTTATCCTGTCATTAATAGGAGATAGACCTGTTGTTTCAATATCAAATACCACATAGGTATTATATTCCTTATCATCTTGATAATTAGTTACTATAGCTTTGTTATCATTGATCAAATACCCTTCTACTCCATATATAATTTTTAAATCTAATTTTTCCCCTATCTCCATAGCATCAGGAAAACCTTGTACTACTCCATGGTCTGTTATAGCTAAGGCTTTATGCCCCCATTTTTTAGCCCTCGTAGCTAAAGCTTTAAAACTACTTACTCCATCCATAGAACTCATCTTAGTGTGTAAATGGAGTTCTACTCGTTTATCTTTACAGTTATCCTGTCTTTCTCTTCTTTCCACTATATTTAATGACTTAAGCATTAATACCAAATGCCTTGAAAAACTATCAAAAACAATATCACCTTCTACTTTTACATATATTCCTTCTTTTATATTTACAATAAACTCATTAAATTGTTTTTCTGTTAAAAAAACTTTAACACTCATAGAATCTGTTAGATCGGTAATATTAAAAGTTACCAACTTTCTATTTCCTTTTATATCTCTTGTTTCAAGCTGGAATATTTCACCACAAATAATTGCTAAACCTGTATCTGATGTAATGTCCTTTATTTTCATTGGTGCTTCATCTATTTTTTTACCAAATATATAATTTGGATTAAATGCTACTGTTTTATTATTCTTTTTCCCATTGTTTTGATTATTGGTGACATTCAATGCTTTTAAGGATATTTTCCTCTCTTCCTCTAACGTTTGCTTAATAACTTCATCACCATTTTCAAGAATTTTTGAAGTATCTAACACAACATTTATATTTAAATCTAGTTCATCCTTTATTTTTCTTTCGATCTTCAAAGGAATTTGATTGTTTTCCAAAGCATAGTTAATAATACTATTAGTTACATAAATTGTAATAGTATTATCTTTAAAATCATAGTCTAAATCTTTAATCCATGAGTTGCTTGATGGAATCTCTTTTTGAATTAAAAACAATATATTCTTCCAATAATCTTTTATAATATTTTCAAAATTATCTTGAATTTCATATTCAATTGCTAAAGATATATCAAATCTATTAAATACTGATTTTAAAATGGTCCTTATATGTTCTAACACCTTTTCTTCTGCTATTTTTTTAGACCATAATATTATTTCAAGTGTAAAAGTTTTTGAATAAAAATTAACTTTTTTTATAAATAGGGAATTTATATCATCATCTACAGTTATATTGTTTTTAATAAATACATTTGATAGTTTTAAACTCTCCTTTTTCATCCTTAGCTTTCCCCCTTTAACTTCTGTGGGACACTTCGATTATGTTTTCTATATTGGTAATAGAGTTAAGTAGTTTATATTTATTGTGTGTTGTTTTCATAGCTATTTCTAAATCGACTTTTATTAGATTGTCATCCTTTTGTTTATAATCTATACTTAATATATTAGCATCATAATTGCCAAGGACATGGCCTATTTTCCCTATTTGTCCTGGTTTATCTAGGGAAGTAATACTTAAAGAAAAAATATGATAGCCCTTTGTTTTAATCTTTTTACTAGCCTTATGAAAAACCATGAGTGCAATAACAACTAATATAGTTGTAAAAATAGCTCCCATGTAAAAACCTGCACCTACTGCTAATCCAATAGTAGCAACAACCCATAGACTAGCAGCCGTTGTCAAGCCAGTTACTACTCCGCTGTCCCTTCTTAAAATAGTACCAGCACCTAAAAATCCAACTCCACTTATTACTTGTGCTGCCATCCTATCGGAATAATATGGTATATCACCATCTAAAGACATTGAGTTTAAATACAAAGTTAGTAGCATCACCAATGTAGAACCTAAGGATACTAATATATGAGTCCTTAATCCTGCAGGCTTCTTTGTACTTTCTCTATTTAAACCTATTAGTCCTGACAATACTATTGACATTAATAGTCTAACAATAACTTGCTTATTATCTAACATATTAACACCTTTCTAATGACTATTAAAGGCTTTCTATCTCTTTTATCAATTCATCTATTAAATACTCTTCTTTAACTTTTTTTATTACTTTACCTTTTTTAAAAATTATTCCCTCTCCTTTGCCTCCTGCAATTCCAATATCTGCTTCCCTCGCTTCACCTGGGCCATTTACTGGACAACCCATAATCGCTACTTTCAAGGGTTTTTTTATGTGTTTTAATTCTTCTTCAACTTTACTTACTAACCTTATAAGATCTATATTTGTCCTACCACAAGTAGGGCAGGAAATTAATTCAATTCCTTCTTCTAATAAGCCTAAAGATCTTAAAATTTCTCTTCCTACTTTCACTTCTTCAACTGGATCCCCTGTTAAAGAAATCCTTATAGTATCACCAATACCCATAGAAAGTAAAGTACCTATACCTACAGCAGATTTAATAGTTCCTCTCCATGCAGGCCCAGCTTCTGTAACTCCTAAATGTAAAGGATAGTCAATTGTATCAGATATCTTTTGATAGGATTTTATAGTTAGTGGTACAGAGCTAGCTTTTAAAGATATTTTCATATTATAGTAATTTAAATTTTCTAGTAATCTTATCTGCTCTAAGGCACTATATACCATAGAATTTTCATTAACTCCACCATATTTATTTAAGTATTCCTTTTTGATAGATCCAGAATTTACTCCTATCCTTATAGGAATCCTATATTCTTTGCAAGCTTTTACTACTTCTTTTACTCGAACTTCTGAGCCTATATTACCAGGATTTATTCTTAAGCAATCAGCTCCATTCTTAACAGCTGCTATGGCTAATTTATAATCAAACTGTATGTCAGCAACAAAAGGTAGATTGGTATTATCTTTAATTGCTTTTATAGCTTTAGCGTCTTCGAAATCTGTTATAGCTCCTCTAACTATATGGCATCCAGCTTCCTCTAATTTCCTTATCTGTTTTATAGTATTTTGTATATCTTTAGTGCTTGTATTAATCATAGATTGTACTGTTATTGGACTATCTCCACCTACTGCTACATTGCCCACCATAATCTTTTTAGTCTTTTTTCTTTTCATTAAATCACCTTCTAAATATACTAAATCTAATAATATCTGAATAGGTAACAGCTATCATTAAAACTATTAACAAAACAAATCCTATAAAGTGGATAAATCCTTCTTTTTCTGGATCTAATGACTTACCTCTTACCATTTCTACGATTAAGAAAACTATTCGGCTACCATCTAATGCTGGAATAGGTAATAAGTTGAAAAAGCCCAAATTAACACTTATAAACCCTAGTAAATATAGGAGATTAATAATGCCATATTTAGCTGTTTCGCTTATAGCATATATTACACCAACAGGTCCAGAAAGATCCTTTGTACTAACCTGACCTCTGAATACCATCTTTATGAAGTCAAACATTAATTTTAATACTGCTCCAGTTTTTTGAAACCCGCCTTTTATGGCCAATAAAAAAGACTTTTCAAATTCAGGCTCTATACCAATAATAACTCTATTTTCTTCATTTATCTCAGGCTTTAAAGTATATTTAATAGTTTTCCCATCTCTTAATATAACTATATCCATATTCTCTTCTGGATTTGATTTGCTTATCTCTTCTGATATTTCATTCCAACTATTAATTTCTTTGCCATTAATATTTATTATTTGATCTCCACTTGAAATACCGATTTCTTCTGCTGGAGAACCTTTTTGCGTTTTATAAACAGTTGTACTAGGCATCCCAACACTATAAGATACAATAGAAAATACGATAATAGCTAGTACAAAATTCATAATTGCACCAGCCACTACAACGGCAATTCTAGATAGAGGAAGGGCATTGTTAAAGCTCCTAGGATCATTGGATTCTTCATCTTCTCCTTCCATACTAACATATCCTCCTATTGGTAGAGCCCTAAGTGTATATTTAGTTTCGCCTTTTTCATTTTGGAATATTTTTGGACCCATACCAATTGAAAACTCATTAACCTTTATTCCAACCATTTTTGCTACTATAAAATGCCCAAATTCATGAAAAACTATAACCATTAAAAATATAAAAATCGCTGCTACTACTGTTAACATTCAATCACCACCTATTATCTATAATATAAACCAATTTATGTAATAATAAACTAAAGGAGCTGTAAATAATATACTGTCAAATCTATCTAGTACTCCACCATGACCAGGAATTATAAAACCAAAATCTTTTACATTAGATATCCTCTTTATTTTGGAAGCAGTTAGATCACCTAATTGAGCTACAATACTGCCTATTATAGATAGAATTAGATACTTCCAAATTGGATTTATACCTAATATTTTAGCATATAAGTAAGTCAACAATACTGTTCCAAGTATTCCACCTATAGAGCCTTCTATTGTTTTATTTGGACTTAGTTTAGGACATAGTTTTCTCTTCCCAAATAAATTTCCAACTACATATGCAAAAGTATCTGTTCCCCAAGCTATAATAAATACAAGCCAAGTATAAATACTTCCTCCTAAATATAGAATATGCTGGAATAGATAAGGTATGTAAACAATTCCAAAAAGAGTTATACTCATATCATAAAGTGTAACATCTTCTTTTAGTATAAGGAATATTGATGAAATAATTAGAAAAAAATATAGTATAAACAATAAAGAAAACTTCTCAATTCCTAGCCAATTAAATAAAAAAAACCCACAACTAATATATCCTACAGATTTTATTGGATGAACATTGTACCCCTCCATAGCATTATAAAACTCCCTTAGACCTATTATAGACAATAGAAAAATAAAAAATGCCATGATAGTTCCGCCTTTTATTGCTATGAAAACTGTTAGTAGAACTAATATTATACCTGTTAAAGTTCTCATCAGTAATTCACTCACTTAAATTCCTCCAAATCTTCTATCTCTTTTTTGATAATCGATTATTGCTTTATAAAAATGTTCTTCTCTAAAATCAGGCCAATATATATCTGAAAACCAAAACTCTGTATATGCTATCTGATATAACATAAAATTACTTAATCTTAACTCACCACTTGGCCTTATTAATAGATCAGGATCAGGCATTCCTTTTGTATATAGATAATTAGAAAAAATTTTTGTGTCTATATCCTCTTCATTTATTTTACCCATTTTTACATCATATAAAATATTTTTTATTCCTCTAATAATTTCATCCCTGCCTCCATAATTTAATCCAATATTTAAAACCATTTTATTATTATTTTTAGTCCTTTCAATTGCTTTTTCTACTTCTTGTTTGGGAATTTTTGGGAGTTTGCTTATATCTCCCATAGTTTGAACTTTGATGTTATTTTTATGGATTTTATTTAATTCACTTCTTATATAATAGACTAACAGTTTCATAAGTCCATTTATTTCCTCTTTAGGCCGTTTCCAATTTTCCGTTGAGAACGCATATAAGGATAGATATTTAATTCCCAAGTCTGCAGCAACCTCTACTATATCAACTACCCGCTTAGTACCTTCTTGGTGGCCTGCATTTCTTGGTAAAAATCTCTCCTCTGCCCATCTTCCATTTCCATCCATTATAATTGCCACATGCTTAGGAAGATTGTTGATATCTATCTTGTTTTTTAATTCATTTAATTCTTTTTTATCCATAGCATAACCCTCCATCATTAAAAACCCCTTCCAAATAAGAAGGGGAAAACATCATAACTCTAATAATTCTTCTTCCTTTTTGTTAGTTAACTTTTCTATTTCTTCTATAAATTTGTCCGTAATCTTTTGTATTTCATCTTCAGCCATTTTTCTTTCATCTTCGCTTAACTCTTTGTTTTTTTCCATCTTTTTAATTATATCATTACATTCTCTTCGTGTATTTCTTATAGCTATTTTAGCATTCTCAGAAGATTTTCTAACTAATTTTACCAATTCTTTTCTTCTTTCTTCCGTAAGCATTGGAATTGGCAGTCTAATTACTTTCCCATCATTAGATGGATTTAATCCTAAATCGGATTTTAATATTTCCTTTTCTATTACTGGAATTAGATTTACATCCCAAGGTTGTATTACCAATAATCTAGGTTCTGGTGCTGTAATAGTAGATAGTTGTTTTAAAGGCGTAAGGGTACCATAATAGTCTATAGTAATCTTATCAAGTAAAGCAGGGTTAGCTCTACCTGCCCTAATCCCCTGAAGCTCCTCTTTATAAACCCCTACCGTTTTTTTCATCTTTTCCTCTGCATCCCTATGAATATCCAAATACATATTTACTCCTCCTTTACATGTGTACCAATTTTTTTACCTAATACTACGTCAACAATATTATTAGGTTCATCAATACCAAAAACTATAAGTGGTATTTTATTATCCATGCATAAGGAAGTTGCAGTAGAATCCATAATCCCTAATCCCATATTTAAAATATCTATATATCTAAGGGTATCAAATTTTTTAGCAGATGAATTTATATATGGGTCAGAATCATAAACTCCGTCTACTCCCTTTTTAGCTAACAAAATTACTTCCGCTTCAATTTCAGCAGCTCTTAAAGCAGCTGCAGTATCAGTAGAAAAATAGGGGTTTCCGGAACCAGCTGCAAAAATAACTACCCTTCCCTTTTCTAAATGACGTATGGCCCTTCTTCGTATGTATGGTTCTGCAATTTGTCTCATTTCAATGGCTGTTTGGACTCTAGTTGTTACTCCTATATCCTCTAAAGAATTTTGCAATGCTAGAGCGTTTATAACAGTACCTAACATTCCCATATAATCAGAAGTTGTCCTATCCATTGATTCCGCATCTCTACCTCTCCAGAAGTTGCCACCACCTACTACTATTGCTACTTCTACTCCTATATCTTGTAAGCTTTTGACTTCCTTTGATATTCTATTAACAGTTTCAATATCTAATCCATGTCCTTTATCGCCAGCTAAAGCTTCTCCACTTAATTTTAATACTATCCTTTTAAAGATTGGTTCCGCCATATATATCCTCCCTTATATCTACAAACTTTTTAATGACTTATTCAAATGGAGAACAACAAGTGTTCTCCATTTTTTTATACATTCATCTGCTTTGCAACTTCATCAGCAAAGTTTTCATCTCTTTTTTCTAGTCCTTCCCCTACTTCATATCTTACAAACCGCCTAATCTTTATATTTTCACCTATTTTAGCAATTTTTTCATTAAGTAGATCTTGAACCTTTATACTTGGTTCTCTAATAAAAGGCTGATCTAATAAGCATATTTGTTCGTAAAATTTCTCTAATCTTCCCTCAACAATTTTTTCTGCTATATGTTCTGGTTTTCCTTCATTTAGCGCTTGTTGAATGAGTATTTCTTTTTCTTTTTCTACTTCTTCTTTAGGTACATCTTCTCTACTCACATATTTAGGATTAGAAGCTGCTACCTGCATAGCCATATCCCTAACAAAATCTTTAAATTCATCGGTTTTAGCAACAAAATCCGTTTCTGAATTAACCTCTATTAAAACGCCAATTCTTCCACCATGAATATATGCATCTACTAAACCTTCTGCAGCAATTCTACCAGATTTTTTAGCAGCTGCAGATAAACCTTTTTCTCTAAGTAAATCAATAGCTTTCTCAATATCTCCATCAGTTTCTACTAAAGCGTTTTTACAATCTAACATTCCAGCTCCTGTTCTTTCTCTTAATTCTTTAACTTGTGCAGCACTAATGCTCATCTTACCCCTCCTCTTATTGTTAAAAATGGTAAGAGCTGTAAGGGAACCAATCCCTTTAACCCTTACCCTTTTGTTATTCTTCTACATCTTCTGTATCTTCTATATCTTCTGTTTGTTCCCCTTGTTTTCCTTCTAGAATAGCATTAGCCATAGTTTCCGTTAATAATTTAACAGCTCTAATGGCATCATCATTTCCTGGAATTACATAATCGATTTCATCAGGGTCACAATTAGTATCCACAATAGCCACCACTGGAATACCAAGAATTCTCGCCTCATTAACTGCTATTTTTTCTTTTCTAGGATCTACTACATATAAAGCATCAGGAATCCTGTCCATATTTTTGATACCTGATAGAAATTTTACCAATCTATCCCTTTCATGGTTAAGCTGGATTACTTCCTTTTTAGGCAAAACATCATAAATTCCTTCTTCTTCCATTTTTTCTAACTCATGTAGCCTGTCAATTCTTTTTCTAATAGTCTTATAGTTGGTTAGCATACCTCCAAGCCATCTTTGATTTACATAATGCATGCCACATCTTTTAGCTTCAGTCTCGATTGCTTCTTGGGCTTGTTTCTTCGTTCCAACAAATAGTACTTCACCACCTTGAGCGGCAATTTCTCTCATGAAATCATAGGCTTCTTCAACTTTTTTTACTGTTTTTTGTAAATCTATAATATAGATTCCATTTCTCTCAGTAAAAATGTATTCTGCCATCTTAGGATTCCATCTTCTAGTTTGATGCCCAAAATGAACTCCTGCCTCTAAAAGGCTTTTCATAGTTATTACTGACATATTAAATTCACCTCCAAGTTTTATACCTCCATTTTCTTCATCTATTTAGGGAACCCATAAGGCACTACCCTAAATATTAGAAAATGTGTGTAATCACTCTAGTAGTATACCATAAGGAAAAGTTTTTATCAATATATAATCTTTAATTTATTTTCAACAATTATTAGTAAGTTTCATTATAATTTCTACTTCTCTAACCCCTATGTTTAATTTTTTAGCAATCACTTCAGGGGGATAACCTTTACTCCTCATGAATTCAATATTTTCATGTAAATTTCCATCCAGTTTCTTTGTTGTTGTATTATTATCCATTATAATCATAGAATTTTTATTGATTTCTTCATTCCTTTCTTTATATAATTTCTTTTGTTTTAAATTATGGTCTAAAAATTCTTTTTCATAATTTGTTAGTTTATCTAGACTGTTATCAATTAGTTCCTCGAAACTATTTATAGTGTTTTCTATGGTAATATGATAATCTTTAATATTACTTTGAATAAGAATTAACTCATCGTAGATATTTTTCTCTTTTTTAGAAACTTTATTAATATATACTACAGAAAAAACAATACATATTAAACCTATACTTACCATTATAATATTTAACATAATCCACCTCAGACTATATTTTTATATCTATAGTGCTCCCTATTATAATTTTTTCTTTCTTATTTTGCCCTTCTTTTTTATCAGTATCCTCTTGTTCTTTTTCTTGATAATATTTTTTCCCTTTATCTTTATCTTCTTTATTAGGATCTATACTAAAATCCTCAGTTTTATTCGTATTCCGTACCTTGTTAATATTATGTTCTATCTCCTTTTGCAATTGTATATTTCCATGTTGTATTTGATTATTAGATTTGTTGTTTTCAATTTGTTTTAACCTAGATACTTCTTGTGCTTTAGGAATCAAGCTAGTATAATCAATAGGTTTGATAGACATATAATCACTCCTAATAAGGACCTACTTTTATTTCACCTTCATCTCTATAAAAAGTACACCTTTTCATTACATCCCTTACATAAAATGCACTATTTCCTATAACAATCCGTACGCCTGGATATACAATTTCTGCTACTTTTATCCTACCTTTCTTTGCATTTTCTATATTAACTTCTATTGTCTCATACTCATTCTTTAGTCTATTTAACTCCTCTAACAAACTCTCTTTAGTTTTTAATAACTTAATGTACATTTGCACTTTATCATCATCTAAACGAGTAGTTTTTTTAAGATTATCTAGTAAAACAAGTGATTTAGCAACCTTATTTAAATTCTCTTCAATAACATCCATATTATTTTTGAGTTCTTCTTTTCTTGTTCTAATATGGGGATCAACACCTACTTCTAAAATAGTAGTAGTAGCCATAGACGATCCTACAATATTAGCTCTAATTTCTTTTTCTGCTCGACATATACCACCGACTATTAGCCCTCTTTTGCCAAGTGCAATTATACTATCTTTACAACTAACTTCGCTATGCATAATAGCTTCTGCTGTGACATTTCTTCCTACATCTAATTTAGCATTTTCAACAAACTTTGTAACTACATTCCCTTTTGTATTTATAGTAAACCTATTATACCCTTGTATACCACGTTCGACTATCACGTCTCCTGTATTCTCAATATACGCACCTTCTACTACTCCCTTAACCTTTACATCTCCATCAGCTATTACCCGAAAACCATTTAATACGTTCCCTCTAACTATAACACTACCATTAAAATTAATATTCCCTACTTTATTGTCTACATCAGCTACTTCAAATACTTCTGATACTATAACCCTTCCATCTTTCAATTCCACTAAACCATCTGTTTTAGACACTAAATACATTCCATTGTCTAGAAGTTTAACATTTTTCCCATATTTAAATCTAGGAGTTTTCCCTTTTTTATAGGGAATTAATTCACCAGTTACTTTATATCCATTTCGGCCTTCTGTAGGGGGTATAAGCTCTGCCAAAATATCACCTTTTCTTACATTGTTGATAATCCCTAATTCTCTATAGTCAACAGTATCATTCTCTAGCAATTTAGGAGCCAACTTTTTATCAATATCGAAATGATATTTTATATAGCCATCTTTTCCATCAATAGGTTTGATTCCTTCAGCTATACAAACCTTTTCATTATAATATTGATTGGATAATAGTAACTTTAATTCGTCTTCTTTTAAGCCTATTTTAATAATATCTTTAATCTTATTAAATAACTCTTCAACATTCATTTTAACATTTTCTGTATTCTCATGAGTCTTCTCATTTTCAAGTATAGGTGTTTCAGGCTCAACTAATGTAATATAACCTTCCATTCCATCCCTAGTAATTTCAAGTATTATATTTGGAGAAATTTTATACATATAATACCTCCCATCAGCTTTCTATAAGCCCTTCTCTTAATAGTTTATTTTTTATCTCTAATATAGCTTTACTATGTATCTGTGAAATTCTTGATTCAGACAATTCCAATATATGTCCAATCTCTTTATAGGTCAATTCCTCATAATAGTATAAGGAAATTACGGTCTTTTCTTTTTTAGGTAATCCATCTATGGTATTCGCTAATATCTCTTTTAATTCTTTTTCTTCATATATGTTTTCTGGTGTATTTTCTCTCTTATCATTATTAATATTGTGTTCTCCTTTATTGATTAGTATCTCTTCTAAAGAAGTCATGTTAAATGTACTTATATCAGCTAATATAGATTCCACATCTTCAACAGGAATATCCAAAAAATTTGCTAATTCAGTATTAGATGGGGTTCTTCCTAGTTTATTCTCTAAATTCATCATACTGTTTTGTATTTCTTTTGATTTTTTCCTTAAAGATCTAGGTATCCAATCTAGTTTTCTAATATTGTCTATAATCGTCCCTCTAATTCTTATTTGGGCATAGGTTTCAAATTTAATATTCTTTGTAATATCATAACGATCAATACTATCAATTAAACCCATTACTCCAAAACCTATTAAGTCATCATATTCAACTTTGCTACCATAATAATTATACATTCTACCCGCCATTATTTTAACTAGATATAGGTGTTCTTCAATTAATAACTGCTTTATTTTTTGATCTTTAGTCTTAGAATATTTTATCCATAGTTCATCCTTATTCACTACAATTACCTCCTATGGGAATCTAGATGACTTTGACTCCATGCCCAATTGTTTTTACTAATAAAGAACCATCATCAGCATTTAATTCAATAGTTCTACCATAGTTTCCACCAGTATCTTCTGAGATAATTTTTATATTTAACTCTTTTAATTTCTCCTTTGTCGCTTGTACATTTCTTTCTCCAATTTTTAATATACTATTGTTATTATTAAAGGAAAACATTTGAGCTCCTCCAGCAATCTTTGCCGTCAATAATTCCTTTATAGCCCCTTCTTTTACCATTTTTTCAATTAACAATTCAATACCAGTATCGGCAAATTTAGCTTTATTTGTATTATTTTTTATCTCTTTACTGGAAGGTAACATAATATGAGCTAAGCCTGCAATTTTATTATGTTTGTCATATAAAGCTATACCAACGCAAGAACCTAAACCAAGGGTTGTTAATATACCAGGTGCTTTAATTATATTTAAATCTGCCATCCCAACTTTAATAATTTCCATATTACAATACCCCTAAACTTGATAATATTTTTCCAAAGGAATCCATATCTGGTAATAAAAAAAGATTCCCTTTTACAGTTTTATTCCCTTCTTCAAAAACAGTTTCAATAAACAGTACTTGATCTGCAATATAGCCAAATTGTATAGCAGGTACACTTAAAATAGCTCCTGCCATATCAATAGCTAAAGATGGTACAGATACACTGATTTTTAACCCTGTTAGAGCACTTAAAGAGTTAACATATGATGAGGCCAATATGTTCCCTACTTCCGACAAAGCTGATCTAGCCATATCATCAAGCTCTACTCCATTACCCTTTCTACCTAATAACATATTAGTAAGATTTATAGCAGATTCTATATCTATGATAAACATAATATTTCCTTCAACTTCTTCGCCTAAATCTAGGTAAATACCAACCACTAGCTTTTCTTCCCCTCCTAGTACTGCTGCGACTTCATTAAACTCCAATATCCGTACTTGAGGTACACTCATATCAACGCGTTTTGATAACATACTGGATAAGGCTGTAATGGCATTTCCTGAACCAATATTAGCTATCTCACCTAATACATCTATCATCATATTGTTTAAATTTTCTACATCCATAATCAGCGCTCCTTTAATATTCCAATATCTTTCTTAAATTTAATAATATAATCAATTTATCAGAAGTTTTACCAATACCACTTACATATTCTATAAATTGATTATTTTCGTTTGAAGGAGGCTTGTCTATATTATCCTTATGAATTTCTAATACTTCTGAAGAAGAATCAACAGTTAACCCTGCCACGATATTATCTACATTAACAATGACTATCCTAGAATTTTTGTCAGCTTCATGTTCTTCCATGCCAAGTTTTTTTCTTAAATTAATAATTGGAATAACTTCACCTCTTAAATTGGTTACTCCAGTAACATATTTGGGAGCATTAGGAACCCTTGTAGTTGTACCTATTTTTTCTATGGATATAACATTGTTTATAGGTATCCCATAATACTCATCACCTAATTTAGATATAACATATTTATTATCTATTTCAGAAGACATAGTTTGCCCTCCTTTATATTAATGAATTTACATCTAGTATTAATGATATACTTCCATTTCCTAATATAGTAGCACCTGATAGATACTTGATCTTTGATAGATATTTGCCTAAAGGCTTTATAACTATCTCTTGTTGGCCAATTAAGCTATCTACTAATAATCCTGCTTGCTTTTCACCTTTTCGTACTACTACCACTACATATTCATCCACATCTTCATTGAAATCAATATTAAGAAGCTTATTTAGTTTTACTACAGGTATAGTTTTCCCTCTATAAAGCATTATTTCCTGACCTTGAATATCCCTAATATCTTCCTTTTTTATATCAGTTATTTCAGTAATAGAACTTAAAGGTATAGCATATATTTCATTTCCTAGTCTAACCAATAGAGCTTGTATAATGGCAAGAGTTAAAGGAATTCTAATGATAAATTTAGTACCAATATTTATATTCGTTTCTATTTCAACAGAGCCATTTATGGATTCTATTTTGCTTTTAACTACATCTAATCCTACTCCCCTACCCGATAAATCTGATACCTTGTCGGAAGTGCTAAAGCCTGGAGTAAATAATAAAGCTACAATTTCATCTTCGCTTAACATATCTCCCTCTTGTTCAGTAATAATTTCTTTTTGAATAGCTTTATCCTTAACTTTTACTGGATCTATACCTCTACCATCATCTATGACTTCAATAACAACATTATTGCCATCAGGATATGCTTTAAGTATTAATTTCCCTTCTTCAGGTTTGCCTAATCTAGTTCTTTCCTCGGGCATTTCAATACCGTGATCAATAGAGTTTCTAATTATATGGATCAAAGGATCTCCAATTTCATCAATTACCGTCCTATCTACTTCAGTTTCTTCTCCTAACATCTGAAGGTTTATCTGTTTGTTTAACTCTTTTGATAAATCACGTACCATTCTTGGAAATCTGTTAAAAACTCTTTCTATAGGTACCATTCGCACTTTCATTACTGCATCATGAAGACTTGTAGTAATTCTTTCTAAATACTCGATTGCTTCTACCATGTTTTCCCTATTTGAGGATTCGCTTAAATCATCCATCCTGGTTTTTATAATTATTAATTCAGACACAAGGTTCATCAAGTTGTCCAAACGATCAATATCCACTCTAACAGTCTTCCCAATCTTTTTTTCTCTGTTAACTATATTGGTTTTATTATCTTTCATATTAGAAGGGGAACTTTTATGCTGAACATTCATTTTGGTAGATGTACCTTCTTTACCTATAGCCTTTTTAACATCTTCTATTAATGTAATATCTACTTTTTCAACTTCTGCTATACCCTCTAAGGCTTCTTTTAATTTATATCCATCTACTTTTGATATAAGTATGACAACAAAACTTAAATCAAAATTTTCATCTTCTATATCCTCTACTGGAGGATTTGAGTATATTATATCCCCCATAGACTCTAATGTGTTAAATATTATAAAGGCTCTTGCAGATTTTAACATACATTGGGAACTTAAGCTGATGGTTATTTTATAAGAGTTAAGTCCTTTTTCTTTTGCTTCTTCTATTATATTTATTACATATTCATCTAACTCTTTAAGCTTCTTACTCTCTTGGAATTCTATATTTTTTTGCTCCCCAGATAAATCTCTATAATTTATATTGCTTATATTAATATTATCTATTTCAGCTATACTTTCTAATTTTCTTTTAAGTTCTTCTTTATTTACTTGAGATATCAATATAATTGTAAACTCTAAATCAAATTTTTCATCCTCTATATCCTCTACTGGAGGATTTGAGTATATTATATCCCCCATAGACTCTAATGTGTTAAATATTATAAAGGCTCTTGCAGATTTT
>JAAYFV010000064.1 GCA_012728075.1 Tissierellia bacterium | reverse complement strand
TTTTCACCAAGAAGAAGTGGCATAATTATTAACAATTATTTTAATTGCCAAGGGGGTTGTATAAAGTGTAGTTGCTCTGAAAATATTAAAGGGTTCAGTCGTTATACAGATATTTGCTTCTATCTTGTAGGAAGGGAAGGAGATGAGATTAAGTATAGAGATTTAGTACAGATTGTTTTGGAAAGATAAAAGATTATTCTCTAAAGCAAAGATTAAAACTTTTGGCAAATAATTTTGAGGGAGAAGCATTTTTAAATAATAAACATAAAGAAAGGTTTTATAGCAAAATTCATAAACAGGGAGTTAACATGGAAGACATATCTCCAAGATATATTGCTACCTTATTTCTTTTAACTGCTGATGATATGCTAGGGGGATTAGTAAAGCCAAATGGATTTGATTTTAGCCAGATACATCTTAAAGAGATCAGTACCAATGGTTATGCTTTGTATCAAACAGCAAAAACAATATCTATGGGAAAGGAATATATACAAATTAATGAAATAGCCGATGAAGATTTAATTGATGATATAACATTTAAGACAATTATTAACTCTGCACTAATTGTAAGATATGGTGCAGAGTTATTCTTAATTACTAAATAGAATGGGGGAAAAGGATGAATATAAGAATAAAGAAATCAAGGGATGCTGATAAAAGAAAAACTATATGGCTTCCAATGGAGGAAGATAAACTAGAAGAAATATCTAATGAACTGGGAATAGAAATGACAACAGAGCCAAATGCCTATATAGATGGGAGTATGGATGAAAGGTTTTCAAAAATATTTGGATATAGAGATGTAAATATAGATGAATTAAATTATTTGATGAAAAGATTAGACAGCTTTGACTCAAGGGAAATAGGAAAGTTTTATGCTACAATCTTTGGGGAAAAGCTTGAAAAAATGGATGACTTAATAAACTTAACTTTTAATATGCACTGCTATAGTCTAGTCAATAACTTTAGTGACCTTGATAAGCTAGGTAAAGACTTATATCTAACAGAAAAGGGGTAGCAACTAAGGAACTAGAAGATCTTGATGGAGAGGCCTATGCTATGGAAGTAATGGAAAACAACATAAGTGCCAAGGTTACTCCCTATGGGGTCCTATATAAAAATAGTAATCAGTCTGAACAGGTATATAATGGGAAGAACTTACCACCATATCATTGGAAAGAATCCATGGCAACAGTCGAATTAAAAGCAAGGGGGGAACATGAATTTATTTATCTTCCATCTTCTGATATTGAAATTGAAAAGGCCTTAATGAGATTAGGAGTATTGTATTTACAAGACTGTGAAACTTCTATAGACAGCCATGAACTACCCGATAGGGTGTTGGAGATGATACCAGAAAAAACAAATCAAATTGAGAGATTAGATATCTTAAACAAAGTATCAAAAAGGTTTAAGGAAATGGGGGAAGATAGATTATATTTTGAAAAACTTATGAACCATGTAAATCCTAGAACTATTGATGAAATACTCTCTTTGGCTGAATCTATGTATGAATTTGAGTTGTTTGATGGCATGAAGGACTTGGGCTAATACCAGGGGAGGATAATTTTAAAGTCTTGTCCAGACCTCAAGAAATAAATCAGGAAGAAGACCAATCCCAAGGGATGGGAGGTATGAACCTATGAAGAAGCTAGATAGTTTCATCAATAATGTGGAGGAAAGTGTAAGGGCAGTTAGGGAATTAAGTTCAAATCTCTTTGACAATAAAGATATTCCCAAAGAGATAAAAAGGCAGATTGAGGACTATAAGGATTTATCAAATTTTATAGAAGGTGAACTGCAAAAGTTTATTTACAAAGAAGGAATAAAAGATTGTATAAAGTTATTAAAATTAATAGGTATTTTATGATGGCACGGTAAGAACCGTGTTTTTTAATACCTAGAAATAACTAAGGCCGATTGATTGCTGTACTTAACAGCATATCAATCGGCCTTTTTTTGTTGCCAAAAATTATAGCCAAAGGAGGGTTTGGAGGTGGAATATGATTTTTTAACCTATATAAAAGAATACCATCAAGGGAAAGAAATGGCAGTATCCAGTGGATATTTGCAAAATAAATTTTCCATCAGCAGTAGGACAGTAAGAAAAATTGTCAACCAGTTAAGAAATGACGGCAATCCCATATGCTGTTAGCTTTTTTGCTTATGGGGGCATCTTATACAGATATTAAAAAGAGGGAAATACCAGATATAATCTGTATATTTATAGCCTTAACAGGCTTGTTAAGGTTTAATGTTGTAAATTTACTTGGAATATTTGTATCCCTGCCACTTTTAGGATATAATCCTGCATACGAGCATGACGGGACTCACATATAGATTAAGTTGGACGAAGGAAGTTTGGGAGATAGATCCTGTTAGAAAGAGGTTCTACTACTATTATATAAAGTGAGCAGAAACCACTGTTCATAAAAAATATATAAGTGCTACTTTTATTAAGTGAGGATTAAAATGGACATTTCATATAAAATATAACTATTTCGTTGCAAATGATCCATTAAAATAATATAAAATTAATTAGGGGTATTGGAAAATACTACTTGATTTAAAGAGGAGGAGAATGATTTGAACAAATATATTTACTTAATTGCATTTGCCATCATGCCTATTTTAAACATGATAAGAAAAATTGTAATTGGGCAAGCTTACGAATTTAGACATTATATTGCACTGTTTATTCCTATATTAACATATATTTTTTTAGGGTATTTTATAACATCTTATTTAAAAAAGCATGATTTTTCTAATAAGTTTATGGCTGTAACTATTGGAGTACTTGTTGGAATAGATCAAATTGCAAAATTAATCATCTATAGATTTCTAGGTAATAAAGCAATTACTCTTCCTGGAAACTTATTTATGCTCAAGATAGTTAAAAATGAACAGATAAGTGCGTTGTTCAATATTCTTGGATTAACATTACCTGGTTGGATTACAACTATTGCTAGGCTCATGGTATTAATAGTTCTATTAATTTTCTACCGATATTGTGAAGAAAAATATCAAAAAGATAGTTATTTAAATTTAACAAAAATCTTAACATATGCCATGGTTATATGTTCCATAATGGATAGTGCTCTCTGGGGTTATACATTGGATTTTATAGTGTTTAAGGGTTTACAAGCTATTGATATAAAAGATATATATGCACAATTAGGAATTGGAACATTATTAATGTACGGCATTAAAAATGACTTATTTGTAATTAAAAAATACAATAATTAATACTAAAACCTAACATGTCATTAATTAGTTAGTTGCAGAATAGAATTTTAAAATTATGAAAGGTCGGGTTGACCCCTTAATATTGGACAAAAACTCACGAATACTTTCTTTTTCTTAGATTATCTATATTTTTATGTTTTTCGCTTTTTTTATTATACATAAATATTCATCATCATCAAGGGTAAAGGCTACGCCCCTACTATGGCAGGCCCTTGATTTCAGCTAAATATTTATGTTATTTACTCCTAAGCGAAAAAACATTAAAGCTTCACTACCAGTTGTTTAGCTGTTCCTTCCAAGGTTTTTTGATAGAATTCAATTGGAGGAATATACCCTATTGAGCCATGAATTCTAACTTTATTATATGAGTTCATGTATTCTGAAACTTCTTTATATGCCTCAGCATAGCTTTCAAATTCGTACCTTGATAAACATTCATCCTCTAGTAATCTATGGAAAGATTCTATATGGGCATTTTTGTTTGGAGTCTTAAAGGGTATTCTCTCATGCTCTAGTTTTAACTCTTCACAGGTATCTTCAAACTTATGACTAATGAATTGAGGCCCATTATCTGATCTTATTACTAAGTCGGTGTTTTTATCATATAGACCACGCTTCATTAATGCTCTTTTAAGAATTATAGTTATATCTTCTGCAGTACATGATAATCCTATATGGTATTCTACTATATTTCTATCATATACAT
>JAAYFV010000063.1 GCA_012728075.1 Tissierellia bacterium | reverse complement strand
AAAATAATATTGTGTTTTTTCATAAATATCCCTCCAGTACTATCTAGAGGAATATTTTTCCCATTTTAAAATTATTTATACATTATAATACTATTTTGTAATATCTCCTACTTTAAATCCAGCTTTATCTATCTTATCTATAAGGCTATCTACATCTTCTGTATCTACTCGCAATATCACTCTATAAACATCTAATACCTTTGCATCCATTACAGCAAAATTTAATATATTTACATTTGCCTTTCTAATTACTTCTGTTAATTTCGCTAACTGTCCAGGAATATCAAACATGTGAACTACAATCCTTGTACCTTTATCAAAACCAAATATCTCGGAGAATGCATTAAAAATAGCAAAATGGGTTAAAATTCCAACAAAATTTTCATCACTATCGAATACAGGTAAAAAAGGTGTTCTCAACTCTTTTAAAAGATATGAGGCATTTTCTATTAGTTCATTTTCTTTTATAGATTTATACCTATCATTATATAATTCTTCTACCTTGGTGTTGGATAAAAAGTCCTCTTTATCCGTGTAATTACCGTCAAAATATGCTCTATAAATCGCTTCTTTCATTATTATTCCTTTAAATTCATCACCATCAAGAACTGGAAGAGATAGAAAATCTCCCTTGTTTATTTTGTTTAAAGCACTACTTATATTTTCCTTTAATTCAACAGTTGTTAACTTATCCTTT
This sequence comes from Tissierellia bacterium, assembly GCA_012728075.1. Lineage (GTDB taxonomy): Bacteria > Bacillota > Clostridia > Tissierellales > Tepidimicrobiaceae > Keratinibaculum. The sequence continues at coordinate 6,872 of JAAYFV010000063.1, read as the reverse complement.
GGTAACATATGATTTTTTACATACATTATTCTCCCTCCATTTTATATAAATTTTATTTATACCGGTTCAAAACCCTATCGTTAATCCCGTACCAACTAGCATCTTTAAACAATTTAATGTTGCTCTTTATTATTATATTGACTATAGTATTATAAATACTACTTAACTCTTTCATAGATAATAAAGAACCTTCTTCCCTTATATTTAACTTGTCTGAATCGTATTCTATTTTTAGTTGTTTATCAATATAGTAATTTAAATTATATATCTTTCCTTTTATAATTTTATCACAATAAACATTAATTAAATCATGTAAATAGGCTGTTTCTTTCTCATGATTGTCGATTTCTATGAAAAAATCCTCTTTAAATTTTATAATCTCTTTAAAAGATATACTATGGTGAAACAAAAAATTTTTATCATATATGTAATCAATGGAATAATGTTTGATAGTCTCATCCTCTAATCTATTTACCCATTTATTATTATAATAACCATATTTATAACCCTCTAGATATATTATTAATTCAAGTCTTGCCACATCCTCATGGAGTAATAGGGCAATATTATTGGAAATCAATTGCCTATCCTTTCTATGAGCCAATTTTCTTATGACCCTTTTTCTTATTTCATTTGCACTTATGTATTTAGGGCATATGTTTTTAATATTTGCTTCCAAATCATATAGGTTTAGGAGGATATGTATAGAGTTTATATCTTTATTATATAAAAAATTATATTTTAGACCCTCGCACATCTCCCAAAGATCTATTTTTGCTAAAACCAAGTTTATCCCTCCCCTTAGCAATTGTTTCCAATTTTAAAAGGTTTAAACCATGTTAAATATACTTTTTTTGTTTTACATCATAATATATTATACTACAATAATTTCAGTTGTTGTGAATATTATCTCATATAATGTCGATATAACAACATATTAGTACTAAAGTATTGTCTAATAAAGCAATAATAGCATTGGAATACACCAATGCTATATATCTCCCATTTACCTGGCTTGTTTAGTTAATATATTTAATATATTTAATATATTGTCATAGCTAAGACCTTTTGTCAACACATAGGTGCCTACTCTTATTTTCTTTTCTACTCCTTTTTGTATTGCATAATTATGAAATTTCTCCTCATTATCTATTATGCCTAAATCGTATAGTTTTTGGGATACTTTTTTTAAAGAATCTCCCTGTTCAACAACAAGATTTATCTTTTTCTGTTCCTGCTCCTTTTCATTCTTCTTTGTTGAACTATTGATATTCTCCTTAATAAAAACCATACCTAAATCAGAAGCTATTTCTATAATCTCCTCTTCTGAGTAATCTCTATACTCAATAACAGGATTTAAAATATACAATGTACTTGTTAGTAAAATTCCTATCCCTATTCCTAAAATAAAATATGGAAATCTAGTTTTACTAAACATGTTTTTGCTCCTTTACTTTTGATATTATTGTACCTTATTTCTCTTCTAAAGTAAAAAAATATTATTTTTTTCGCATTCTTTAATCATCTCTTCTGTCCATACGGAAGCTTGTACCTGCCCTATATGTTCTTTTTCTAAAAAAAACATACAAATTCTAGACTGCCCTATTCCTCCTCCAATAGTCTGAGGTAATTTATCATCTAAAAGCATTTTATGGTAAGGCAACACCATATCCTTTTGTCTTCCTGCTATTTTCATCTGCCTTTTTAAGCTGCTTTTATCGACCCTAATCCCCATACTAGATAATTCTATCACATCCTCCAATACAGGATTCCAAAACAATATATCCCCATTTAATTTCCAATCATCATAATCTGGAGCCCTATTGTCATGGGGAATACCTGAATTTAAACTATCCCCAATTTTCATCAAGAAAACTGCTTTATGCTCCTTGGCTATAAGCTTTTCTCTTTCCTCTGGACTAGAATAAGGATAGGTATCTTCTAGTTCTTGAGTCGTAATAAATGTAATCTCATCTGGCAATTTGTTTTTTAAAAAAGGATAAGCATCATTAAGCATTTTTTCAGTTTTCTTAAATACATCAAATATAATTCTTACAGTATGTTTGAGATATTCTTCATTTCTATCTTCTTTAGATATAACTTTTTCCCAATCCCATTGATCTACGTAGATAGAATGGATAGGGCTTAACTCCTCATCCGGTCTAATTGCATCCATATCCGTATAAATTCCCTCTCCAATTTTAAAATCATATCTTTTTAGTGCCATTCTTTTCCATTTTGCTAAGGATTGAACTATCTCTAACCGTTGATTATATCTCCTCATATTAAAACTTACTGGTTTTTCAATGCCGGTTAAATTATCATTTAACCCAGTATCTGCTTTTACAAATAAAGGAGCAGATACCCTTATTAAATTCAATTTATTGGACAATTCCTTTTCAAAAAAATCCTTTACTAATTTAATTGCAATTTGAGTTTCTCTAATATCTAACTTACTCATCAAATCCCTCCTAAAATATTAAAAACCCTTCATCCCAAAGGACGAAGGGTATTCTTCGCGGTACCACCTTTATTAGCAAGGAGCTCACTCTATACCAGTACAGATATAATACTGGATAGGTTTTAACGGGCTATAACCGTCTAATTCTACTCTCTTTAAATCTAAAGATTTCGATTAGAAGCTCTGGGATGTTCTTCGTCTATAATTTCGCATCGAGATTCCACCGTTTCTCGACTCTCTATGGCTTCCTTATAGATTACTCTTCCCATCATAGCTATTAGATTGAACTTGTTAAATAAGAATTATAGTATATAATAGATAAATTGTCAACATAAAATTGTCAATTTAATCGTCTTCATCTATCAAGGACTTGAACAGATTATCAATGTGTTTTTTTCTTTCTAGGGTTTCCTCAACTTTAATAATAAATTTATTGTCCTTATACTCTACAACATCCCCCTCCTTAACTTCCTCAGGAAATAGTTCTCTATCAAAGCTTAAAATACCATCCTTTAACTCTAATATAACTCTATCTCCTTCAAACCTATCCACTATACCCTTCACCTATTTCCCCCCTATTTCACACATTTTTCATGAGGTCTATAGCCCTTATCTATGGCCTCATCAATGGATTTAAAGATTATTTGATTCTCCTTATTGGGTAAAGATTTACAATCTTTCTTATGGAATACCTTAGTATTCTTATTTCCTATGTATAATTGCTCCTTTATAGCTATAAAATTTTTATTTTTTTCTATGTTCAAATCTATTCCATTAGATTTAAATATTATATCCCCTAGTTCATCTGTTCTTAAAATTTCTGTATCAATATGTTTCATTCTGTCTAAAACTTCTCTATGAGGATGGCCATAGGAATTATCTGCTCCTACACTTATAATCGCATAATCTGGCTTTACTGCTTCTAAAAAATCAATAGTTGATGAAGTATTACTACCATGATGGCCTAACTTTAAAACATCCGCCTTTAAATTAAAATCTTCCTTTAGCATATCCTTTTCCGAATCTTTTTCTGCATCTCCAGTTAATATAAATGAAATATTTTTATATTTAATCTTTGTGACTATTGAGAAGTCATTTGTTCTCTCATAATCATCTCTATTAGGAGCCAATATTAAAAATTTAATATCAGCTTTATCTATAATTGCATCGCCTCCTTTGGCTATGCTTATCTTAAGATCCTTTGCCTTTAACTCTTTCAATAACTCTTCAAATATTAGTGTATTAGCAGTTCTATTAGGCATATATACCTTGCCTATTTCAAAATTCCTAATAACTTCAGGTAATCCCCCAATGTGATCTTCATGGGGATGGGTAGCTATTAAATAGTCTATAAAATATATATTTAACTCTTTAAGATATTTTACCACTTTTTCGCCACTATTCCTAGTACCTCCATCTATTAAAGCAGTCTCCCCATTGGGAAATTGTATAAAGATACTATCCCCTTGACCCACATCCAAAAAATGTACTATCAGCTGCCCAGAATATTCTTTATCACTATTAATAGTTTCCAACCCACAGCCTGCTAGTATGATCATTATAGTTAATACTAGAATTAAATAATATCTAATAGTTCTTCTTTTCATAATTACCTCCATATATATTATCACCTTTAGATCTTTTATGAAAAATCCTTCCTATCCAATAGATAAGAAGGATTAAAATTCAAATATAAAATCTCTATAACTATTTTCCGTATATACCTTTACTATATCAATAACAAAATAAGAAATCTTAAGGCTTAAAGATAGTGCAAAATCTAAATCATTTTCAAAACTAGTCTTTTTAGAATACTCATCTATCACATCTTCAATATAATTTTTAATTAATAGTTTAAGTCTAATTGTCTTATCTTGGAAAATGTCTATATCCTCCACACTTATAATATTCTTTTTAAATTCGTGATATATAGAATATTCGTTTAGTTTAGATTCATAGTTCATATGCTTAATCATACTATTGGGAAAAGTCCATCTTTCCGCATGGGGAAGACAAACAAAATCACTTAGATAATGGGATATTATACCTATTTTTTTACTTATTATCTTATTCTTAATAGGATCTATATCTGAACTCAGTTCTAAAAATCTACTTATATATATAAGTTTTACTATCTCTCCAACAACATAATTCAAACTCTCTCTTTTATAATGCCTTTTAACCTTATATTGAGGTAATATATCTGGTGCTATAGCACCCCATAAAAGTGCTTCTTTATTTAATTCTACATCATAAACATTATAAATATTCTCATGGATATTGCTTGCAATAATTTTATGAGTTTCGCTAAAAATTTTAAACACATCCTTTGTACTAAATTGTAGTATTATATTAATTAATCTTATATGATACTACAACAAATAGAATAAAAAGTCAATATAATAATAATTCGTGTTATTGAAATTCCTTCCTATTTATCATTCTTTATAGTTTTATATAACAATTTTTCATATATTTCATAATCTTTATGATTAAAAAGTACAAAATAGATATCTTCTATATAATTTTCCTCATCTATAAAATCCATTACAGCTTTAAGAGCAATTTTACTAGCTTCTTCTTTAGGGTAGCCATATGCACCAGTTGAAATAGATGGAAAAGCTATAGTTTTTAATTTATACTCTTTTGCTAATTTCATAGAATTATAGTATGCATTATAAAGTAATTTGTCTTCTCCCTTTGTACCATCTTTATAAATTGGACCTACTGTATGAATTACATATCTACTAGGCATATTTCCTGCAGTAGTAATTCTAGCTTCGCCGGTAGGGCATCCTCCTATCTTCTTACACTGTTCTAAGATAGTAGGTCCTCCTGCCCTATGTATCGCTCCATCTACACCACCACCTCCTAATAGAGTATTATTGGCAGCATTAACTATAGCATCAACTTTCATTTCCGTAATATCTCCTTCAATTACATGTAATTTTGACTTACCATATTTATACATCAATATCCACTCCTTTTTCTACTTTTATTTACCCTTATTAATCTACGCTTAACAATGATATAATTATATATATTATATCATTAGTTGATAAATTTTGGAGGTGTTGTTTTGAAGTATACTAATATTGTTGAAGGCACTTTTATCGATAGACCTAATCGTTTCATTGCAAATGTATTAATAAATGACAAATTAGAAAAAGTTCATGTGAAAAACACGGGAAGGTGCAAGGAAATACTAAAAAAAGGTACTAAAGTATATTTAGAAAAATCTAATAATCCCAATCGAAAAACAAAATATTCCTTAATATCAGCCTATAAAGGAGATTTATTGATCAATATTGATTCTCAAGTACCAAATGATGTTGTATATTCAAGTATTCTTTCTAATAAGATACCCGAAATATCAAATGTAGATTTATTAAAAAGGGAAGTTAATTATAAAAATTCACGATTTGATTTTTATTTTGAAAAAGATAATATGAAAGGCTTTATTGAAGTTAAAGGAGTAACTTTAGAAATCGATGGAATATCCCTTTTCCCTGACGCACCTACTAAAAGGGGAACAAAACATATACACGAAATAACATCATCAGTAAAGGAAGGGTATAACAGCTATATATTTTTCTTAATTCAAATGCCTAATATAGGTTATTTCAAACCCAATGTAGCTATGGACAAAGAATTTAGTGATGCATTACTTTTAGCCAAAGAAAAGGGAGTAAATTTACTAGCCTATAATTCCATTGTTGAGCCTGATAAAATAAGCTTAGGGGAAAGGATTAAACTGTTATTATAGCTTATATGATCAATGGTTTACTAAATAAAATTATAAATATGTTATAATTACAACACGGAGGAATTATTATGTTTAATATAAAAAGATATTTTATTCCTGTAGTAATCATTACTCTATTTGGGGAGATGTATTTTTATCCTTTCCAAGGTGCTTTTAGGTTTTCAGCTGGCGTACTTGCTTTCAGTTTAACTATATTATTATATATGGATTTAAAAGAAATTTATTTGGGTACATTAACAGGGATATCCGTTTTAATATTACGAGGATTTATTGATTTTTTTAATTATTCAGGAAATTTAATTGAAATATTAAAAAATGATTTTCCTTCTTCATTATACTATGTACTATTTGGTATATTAGCTTATTTTTCATCCTTGAAGAAAAGTTCTGACAATGCTATAAAAACAATATCTACTTTGTTTTTAATAGATGTTGTTTCTAATATATTTGAGTCTCTTTTAAGAAATAACTTAAATTTAAAATTATTTCATTGTATCTTGGTAATTGGATTGATTCGTAGTATAATTTCATATACCATATTTATAGTATTTAAAAATCAAGAGATATTAATTAGAAAAAAAGAACATCAAAAAAGATACGCTCAACTAAATGCAATAATCTCTAATATACAAGCAGAAATGTTTT
>JAAYFV010000062.1 GCA_012728075.1 Tissierellia bacterium | reverse complement strand
TACTTTGGCCATCATCTCATCATTAAATCTACCAATTTTTTCTCGAAGCCTCTTTTTATCGATGGTCCTGACCTGCTCTAATAATACTACGGAATCCTTAGGTAATCCATAGTCAGGAGCGTTGATTTCTACATGGGTAGGTAATTTTGCCTTATTTATTTGTGATGTGATAGCTGCAATGATAATAGTGGGACTATATTTATTCCCAATATCATTTTGAATCACAAGCACTGGCCTTACTCCACCTTGTTCCGAGCCAACTACTGGACTCAAGTCAGCATAAAAAACATCTCCTCTTTTTACGATCACATTTTTTCACACCCCGTAAGTTTTGCCTCGTAAACATTTAACTCTGCCATGTCTTGTTCTAACCCCATTTCAGCAAGGGTTAAGTTGATTTTACTCATCTCCACATATCCGTATTTAAGCTGTTCATAAACTTCAACTTTCCGTTTTTCACGAATATATAATTTCATCGCCTCTTTAATAAATTCACTCCTGTTTTTCTTCTCCATAGATACTATAAAATCCACTTCTTCCACCAAACTATTTGGTAGACTGACCATGATCCTTTTAGTCTCAGCCATTAAATTAGCACCCCCAAGCAAATGTTTGTATAACAAAACACAAATAAGCCTAAATTTATAATATAATTCAATTATATATTCTTTACATTAATTGTGTCAACATTAGCTTATATTTATTCAATTAATCCAACAGATATTCCACTATTTTAATTATCTGACCATCTTGAATATATACTCTAGGAACCCTTCTCCCTACCATGCAGATTACCTCATAGCTATTGGTATTCAATTTATTTGCTATCTCCTCAACAGTAGGTTGACCTTCTTCATAGCCAAACAACACTATCTGATCATCTATATCTACATCTTCCACATTTGATACATCTAACATACATTGATCCATACATATTCTACCAACTACTGGCACTCGGTGCCCCTTTACAAAGGCCTCTGCCTTAGATGTTAAAAGTCTAGAAAATCCATCAGCATATCCAATAGGTATGGTAGCAATTTTAGACTCCTTTTCTGTAACATACAGTCCTCCATAGCTAATATATGAACCTTTCGGTACCTTTTTGATGTTAGAAACCTTAGTTTTTAACGTCATAGCTGGTCTTAGTACTATTCTATCCTTATCCACCTCCTCTGAAGGATAATAACCATATAACATTATCCCCGGCCGAATCATATCTAGATGATATTGGGGAAGATCTATGATTGCAGCACTATTGGATATATGTTTTATAGGAATATATACTCCTCTATTATCCAATTTTTTAACCATATCCATAAAACTTTCAAACTGATATATTGTATAGCCTTTATCCCTTTCGTCTGCCTTTGAAAAATGGCTAAATATACCTTCAATTTCCAGATTGGGTAATTGGGATATTTTAACTATATCCTCTACTGAATCATCCTTTGGTAAAAAACCTAATCTACCCATGCCAGTATCGATTTTTATATGGATTATAGATTTTTCCCCTAAATCCTGGGATATATTGGAAAGGATTTTAGCACTTTCATAGTTATATATAGTTTGACTAATGTTCCATTTTATAGCCAAAGGATATTGAGATTTAGGAATATATCCTAGTACCAATATAGGTGCATATATTTTTGCCTTTCTTAGTTCAATGGCTTCTGATAAAGTCGCTACCGCCAATCTGTCTGCTCCATTTTCTAAAAACACTTTAGCAGCTTCTATTGAACCATGACCATAAGCATTTGCTTTAACTACAGCAGTAATCAATGTATCCTTTTTAGTAATTTTTCTAATTTCTCTAATATTGTGGGCTAAATTGTCTAAATTTATCTCTACCCAGGTAGGCCTAATTTCATCTAGTTTTTGCACATTATCCCCCCTGTCATGCTAATATATAAGATGCCTATAATATATATTCACCTTTCAGGGACAAAATCCTTCTTTTTTTACATATTTTTTTGAATATTCCCTTTCTTCTCAATTATTTGTGTTTCTAATCCTCCAATTTTTTTATACTGTAGGGGATATTATCTAAAATATCCCTAGCAATCATACCATATTCTCCCTTATCCCTACTAGCTAAATCTCCTGCCAATCCATGACAATAAACCCCTAGCACAGCTCCTTCATAAGGAGAGATTCCTTGACCTATAAAACTGGTAATCATACCTGTCAACACATCACCACTACCAGCTGTAGCCATACCTGGATTCCCAGTATTATTCTTATATACCTTTTCTTTTCCATCAGTTACCAGAGTATTGGCTCCCTTTAATACCGTTATTACATTATATTTATTGGAAGTAAATTTAGAATATTCTACTCGCTCTTTTTGAATCTCCCCTATGCTTACTCCCAATAGCCTAGATAATTCTCCTGGATGAGGTGTAATTATAGTATCACCCTGTCTATCCATTAGTATAGTTGGATCCAAAGAGATTAAGTTTATTCCATCAGCATCTAATATTACAGGCTTTTTATATTCTAATAGTATCTTCCTTACAAGTTCTACTCTTTCCTCATCAACTCCCATACCTGGCCCTATAGCTATGGCATCCATCCCCTCTATTATATGGATTATCTGTTGAAATGAATCCATAGTAAAATGCCCTGTACTCCTATCTTCAACTGGCTTTATTATTGCTTCCGTAAGTTTAATAGATAAGACTTCCTTTAAACTATCTGGAACAATGGAATATACCAACCCACTACCAGTTCTTAAAGCAGCCATGGAAGATAAATAAGTTGCTCCTGTCATCCCCAGGCTACCCGATATTATACCTATTCTTCCAAAGGTTCCCTTATGGGAAAACTTATCCCTTCTAGGTAGCATCCCTTTAATATTTTTTGATACTATTCCCTTATTCTTACCATAACCTGTTGCAAAGGCAATGGCATACTCCTTTTCATGGGATATAGAAAGGCTAAATTCATCTATGCCCAATTGACCACTAAACTTCAAAGCTTCATCATATAAGTTTACATAAGGCTTTCCTTCTTCCTCATGGAGTATTTCTATATGTTTCCAATTTATTTTTCCTATCCCTGTCCCTAAAAGTTTGCTTATAGCCTCCTTAGCAGCAAAAATGCCTGCTGCCGTTTGGGGACTATGATTCTTTTCTTCTATATATTTTATTTCATCGGGTGTAAATATTCTATTGTAAAATCTATCCTTTTTATTCCTCATAAGTTTTTCTATTCTAGATATATATACTATGTCTACCCCATTTTTTAAAACCATGTGGACTCTCCCTTATCTAATATTTTTTCGTCTAGCTTTTCCATCTCCTGACTCCCTAACATACCATGTAAAAAAGAATAAGTTGTATCTATCCATTCTTCATAATCATGTTTTTCATTTATTAAATCCTTTAATTTTTCTCTTAAAGTTTCCAATTCCCCTGTAACGGCATTTAACTTTTTCTCCTTGGTTTTCAGCTCCCTATATCCATATTCTACTGTAGCTTTCAGAAGTTCAAAATTCATCTCCCTAATATCCTGGGGGAGGGTTTCCAATTGATACATTATATCCTCTAATTCTTCATTTATATCCTCTATCTTTTGCTTGTATTCATCTAATAAATTTATATTTTCTATCTTGTTTTCGTTATTTACTGAATCTGCTATTCCTAAAATCATCTTCATAGCATGTAATTTATCATTCTGAAGTTTTTCTTTTAATTTTTTAAATTCCCTTTCCTTTTCTATCAATGCTACCAATTCATCTTTGATATATTGAATATTTTTATTGTCAACAGTTCCAAACAATTTTTGCCAATTTTCATCATATATTAGTATAGGTATTTTGTTCTTTTGAATTATATCTTCATCTAAATCTATGCCTTTAAAGGCCATGATAATTCCCCCCTTTAATAAATTATACTACAAAAATAACAAGGGGTTAATAAGATTATAGTGCTAATTATACTTATCTATTTATTAAATCTTTTGATATTCTTTCAGCAAAAAACATTATCTTTTCTGTATCTAAAGTTTTTATATCCCTATTTTCCATTATAATTTTTCCATCTACTATCATCGTATCCACATCAGAACCTTGTACTGAATAAGCTAGTGCAGATATTATATTATGAAGGGGGTGTATATGGGGTTTATCCATATCTATTAATATTAAATCTGCTTTTTTACCTATCTCTATAGAACCTATTTCATTATCCCAAAGTAATGCCTTAGCCCCATTTATAGTAGCCATCTTTAAAGCATCTATAGCTGGTACAGATGTTGCATCCATATTAACTGCTTTATTTACAATTGCTGCTAAATGAATCTCTTCAAACATATTTAAATTGTTATTACTTGATGAACCATCAGTTCCTAATGCTACTGGTATTCCCCTTTCAAGCATTTCAGCAACTGGAGCAAAACCACTAGCAAGTTTTAAATTGCTACTTGGATTATTTACTGGACTTACATTCATATTTCTTAATATTTCAATATCCTCATCATCTACATGGACACAATGTGCTGCTACTGTAGGTAATTCAAACAGTCCTAAATCGTATACATGCTTAATAGGAGATTTGCCAAATTGTTCAAAACTATCCTCTACTTCCTTTTTAGTTTCTGATAAATGTATATGAATACCTGTATTTAATTCTTTAGCCAAATCTATTATTTTTTCTAAATAAGATGGACTACAGGTATATGGCGCATGAGGTGCTACCATTACTTTAATTCTTCCATTTGCTTTCCCGTTCCAATTATCATAAAGTCTTTTTGTATCCTTTAGTTTTTCCTCTTCACTGCCTGGCTCTTCTATTATGCCTCGTGTTAATATTCCTCTAACTCCTGCTTCTTCTATGCCTTTCCCCACTTCATCCATGAAAAAATACATATCACAGAAAGCAGTGGTTCCAGATTGTATCATCTCTACCATACTTAAAAGAGAACCCCAATATATATCCTCATCTGTAAGATTTGCTTCTACTGGCCATATCTTCTCCGTTAACCATTCATGTAGTGGTAAATCATCTGCATAATTTCTAAGTAAAGACATACCAACATGAGTATGAGCATTTATAAGCCCAGGCATAGCCACCTTGTTTTTCCCGTCTATAGTTCTAGTGACCTCTATATCTTCATTCAATTCTCCTATATGGGTTATCTTGTTCTCTTCAATATAGATATTTGTATTTTTTAATACTTCTTTTTTACCATCCATAGGTACTAAGGTTACATTTTTAATAAGTAGACCCATTCTATCACTCCTTATATAGTATTATTTAGATAAATTATATCACAAAAAACAACAGTCCTATTAAAAAGACTGTTGT
>JAAYFV010000061.1 GCA_012728075.1 Tissierellia bacterium | reverse complement strand
ATCTATAAAAAGAGCCTGGGGGAAAACCCTCCAGGCCCTTGTTTTAAAACAGTCCTACTATTTCCCCGCTTTCCAATATATCTATATTGTTTGCTGCAGGAACCTTTGGAAGCCCTGGCATAGTCATTATATCTCCAGTTAAAGCAACTAAGAATCCAGCACCTCTGGATATTTTTATATCCCTTACGGTAATTCTAAACCCTTCTGGCCTTCCTAGTACAGTTGGATCATCTGTTAAAGAGTATTGAGTCTTTGCCATACAGATTGGAATATTATCAAAGCCTAGCTTTTCTAGATTAGCTATTTGTTTTTCACAAGCTTTAGTATAATCTACACCATCTGCACCATAAACTTCTGTAGCTATTTTTTCAATTTTTTCCTTGATAGAGCTTTCTACATCGTATAGTGGAGCAAAATTAGATTCTTTAGTCTCGCATACATTGACTACTGCTTTTGCTAACTCAATTCCTCCTTCTCCACCTTTGGCCCAAACTTCCGATAATACAGCTTCTGCACCTAATTCTTTACATCTATCAATTACATAATTTAGTTCAGCTTCTGTATCCGTTGGGAATTGGTTTATAGCAACTATTGCAGGTACTCCAAATTTATTTATATTCTCTATATGCTTCTCTAGATTTCCAAACCCTTCTTTTAATGCCTCTAGGTTTTCGTCTCCCAACTTATCCTTTTTAACTCCCCCATTGTATTTTAATGCTCTTACAGTAGCTACTATCACTGCTGCATCTGGCTTTAAGCCGCCAAATCTACATTTGATGTCAAAGAATTTTTCTGCTCCTAAATCAGCACCAAATCCTGCCTCTGTTATAGTGTAATCAGCAAGTTTCAAAGCCATTTGTGTAGCTAACATGGAATTACAACCATGGGCGATATTAGCAAAAGGTCCCCCGTGGATTAATGCAGGAGTGTTTTCCAATGTTTGTACAAGATTTGGATGTATTGCATCCTTCATAAGTACCGCAACAGCACCTTCTGCATTTAAATCCTTAGCATATACAGGGCTACCATCGTATTTATAAGCTACTACAATTTCTCCAACTCTCTTCTTAAAATCTTCTAAATCCTTTGATAAACAAAATATTGCCATTATTTCTGAGGCTACTGTTATGTCAAATCCATCTTCCCTTGGCACACCATTTGGTCTTCCACCAAGACCTACTACTATATTCCTCAATGCTCTATCGTTCATATCTAGAACCCTTTTCCAAACAATTCTTCTAGGATCAATATTTAATTCATTACCTTGATGTATATGATTATCTAATAGAGCAGCTATCAAGTTATGTGCAGTAGTTATTGCATGGAAGTCTCCAGTAAAGTGAAGATTTATATCCTCCATTGGTACTACTTGAGCATATCCACCACCAGCAGCACCACCTTTTATCCCAAAGCTTGGTCCAAGGGATGGTTCTCTAAGGGTTGTTATGGCAGTTTTACCTATTTTGTTTAACCCCATAGAAAGACCTATATTAGTGGTAGTTTTACCTTCTCCAGCAGGAGTTGGATTTATTGCTGTTACCAAAACTAATTTTCCATCTTCTCTGTCTTGTAATTTTTCAAGTACATCTAGTTTTATTTTTGCCTTATACTTACCGTATTGTATTAAATCATCTTCTTCTAATCCTAATCTCTCTGCCACCTCTGTAATAGGTAACATCTTCGCTTCTTGAGCAATTTGAACATCTGTTTTCAATATTATTCCTCCTTCTAAAGTGATATTTGTATCTATGATTGATATCAATCATAGATGAAATGCCCTCATTATAACATAGATAGTATGTACTCTAGTAGGTATTCTATTCCTGAAAAATATTTTGAATTAATGCGACTTTTTTATTATATTGTCTTAATATGTTATTATAATAAATTCAACTATATAGTATTATATCAAATAAATTAGATTTTTTGAAATAGTTTATTATTTAATGATGTAAATTACTATAATATAATAACAAAATTTAACTAAAAAAATAAGGGAAAATTTCCCTTATTTTTTTGGTTTCCATTTTTCCCATACTTTACCCGCTAGTTCAGGAGCTGGAGATAAAGTAGGATCTCCTTCTTCCCAACCAGAAGGTATTACTTCCCCTGTTTTTTGATGATGTTGATATGCTTTTATTTGCCTTAATAATTCTTCAGGATTTCTTCCTACAGGAGATGTTAATATCTCTGCTGCTTGTATTATACCTTCTGGATCTATTATAAATCTACCTCTAATATTTACTCCTTCTTCTTCATCGTAAACATCAAATAGTTGCCCGATCTTTCCACCTGGATCAGACACCATTGGATAAGGTATACCTCCATCTACCATCTTGGATAACTCTATTTCATCCCATACTTTATGTGAAAATACACTGTCTACTGATACAGATATTACTTCAACATTTAAAGATTGTAATGTATCATAGCCAACGGCTATTTGTGTCAGTTCTGTAGGTCAGACGAAAGTGAAGTCTCCTGGATAGAAACAAAGTACTACCCATTTTCCCCTATAATCCTCTAGATTAATATCTACTATTTCACCCTTATGATAAGCTTTTGCCTTAAAATTTGGTACTGTTCTTCCAACTAACATCTTAATTCCTCCTTCGTTTGTTTATTGAGCTAGTTTATATTTACCCATAAAATTTTTCTATAAACAAAGAAAGAGCTATAAATTTCCCCTATGATTACAATAATTTCTTATGTCCCTTATTTTAGGGTCGAATATAATATTTTTCATATAGAAATAGAAAATTCTAATTTTTTGTTACTAATTATCAGTATGTTTCAAAATATAAAAATTGGGTAGCTTAAATATGGTACACATTATAAATGTATTATAGAAAGGAGAAACAAATGGACAACTTTTTTACTAAAAAACACAATATTTTAATTATAGCCCTTATATGTACTGCTCTATGGGGAAGTGCATTTCCTGTAGTAAAAATAGGCTATGAACTGCTTCAAATTCAACCAGCAGATATATATTCTAAAGTATACTTCGCAGGATTAAGGTTTTTCATAGCATCTATAATGGTATTTCTTATTCAAAACATACTCATTAAAGAAAAGATCCATATGAAAAAAGATTATATAAAACCTATAATCATATTAGGACTTTTGCAAACTTCTTTGCAATACTTTTTCTTCTATATAGGAGTAGCCAATACCTCTGGAATTAAATCCGCAATATTACAATCAGGAAGTACCTTTTTTACTGTTATTGCTGCCCATTTTATATATGCAGAAGATAAGTTAAATATTAACAGAGTATTAAGCCTTATATTAGGTTTTGGTGGAGTAATCCTAATAAATCTAGGCAAGGATTTAGACTTAAGCTTTAAATTTATAGGGGAAGGTTTTTTACTCATTTCTGCCCTATTAAGTACTATTGCAACTATGTATGTGAAAACCATATCTGCTGACATTAACCCATTTTTGCTATCTGGGGGACAGATGTTTTCTGGCTCACTATTACTTTTAATAATCGGTAAAATTGGCCTAAAGGGCCATGGTTTAAACTTTAATATAGCTAGCTTTAGTCTACTATTATATGCTGCTTTTATATCTGCAGCAGCATTTACCCTTTGGTACATGCTACTTAAGTATAACCCTCCAGGAAAGGTGAGTATATATAGATTGTTTATACCAATATTTGGTTCCATCTTCTCTGCAATGTTTATAAAAGGAGAACAATTTACTCTTAATCTATTAATGGGACTAATATTAGTAGTGCTAGGGATTCTTACACTAAATATGGATAATAAAGTGAGAACAAATGTAAAAAGATAAAAGGAATATACAAAAAATTTAATATATTATTTGATTTCCTGTTATTCTGAACGTAAGGAGTGAATCTAGGGTTTAAAGGGTAAATCCTCCCCTATGTTCAGAATAACAAGGGTTTTATCAAATCTATATTTCTCCAATATCTTTTCTATAATAAATCCCGTCAAATTTTATCTTATTGATGTTCTCATATACCTTGTTCCTAGCATCTTCCAAAGTATCCCCTAATGCAGTTAATGAAAGGACTCGTCCTCCATTAGTATATAGCCTATTCCCTACCCTTTTGGTTCCATTATGGAATAGTATAATATCCCTATCCATATTGTCTAATCCTTGTATTTCCTTACCTATTTCATATCTTCCAGGATAACCTTTGGATGTAGCCACTACAGTAACACAATGTTTTTCACTCCATCTTAAATCTTCTTCCCTCAAATTTCCATCTATAGTCTTTTGAAAAATATCTATTATATCTCTTTCAAGCCTTGGTAACAATACCTCTGTTTCCGGATCCCCAAATCTACAGTTAAACTCTAATACCTTAGGTCCTCTTTGAGTAAACATAAGTCCTATAAATAGTATTCCACTATAGTCTAGATATTCGTATTCCAAACCTCTCTCAATATTTTTTAATATTCCCTTTTGTATAATCCTTTTCATATCTTCATCTATCAAAGGGTTAGGAGAAAAACACCCTACTCCTCCAGTATTATCTCCCTTATCTCCATCCAATATTCTCTTATAATCCTTAGCCGATTCCATAGGAAATAACTTACCTTGAGAAACAAAGCATAGTAAGGAAGCTTCAGTCCCTACTAGATATTCCTCTATTATAATAGTATTTCCCTGAGAACCAAAGGCCTTATCTACCATAATATGCTTTAGAGCAGCTAACCCTTCTTCTCTAGTATTGCATATTATTACCCCTTTACCAAAACACAATCCATCGGCTTTGATTACCACGGGATAATCAAACTCTTCTAACCCTTGAGTAGCTTCGTCTATATCCCTATATACTCTATATCTGGCAGTAGGAATATTATATTTTTCCATAAATTTCTTAGCAAAAACCTTGCTCCCTTCTAATTGAGCAGCTTTCTTATTTGCTCCAAAAATGCGAAGCCCTTTTGCTTTAAATTTATCAACTATACCTTTTACCAAAGGCCCCTCTGGTCCTACTATGGTTATATCAATAGATTCTTTTAGTGCAAAGTCTACCAATTTATCTATTTCATCCACATCTATATCTATATTCTCAGATATATCCTCCGTGCCTCCATTTCCTGGAGCACAAAAAACTTTTGACACCCTTTTACTCTGTACAATCTTCCAACATAAAGCATGTTCCCTACCACCACTGCCTACAACCAATACCTTCATATTATCCCTTCTTTCCTAAAGGTTAATGTTTGAAATGTCTAATGCCTGTAAATACCATAGCTATATTGTGTTTATTTGCTTCTTCTATGGATTCTTCGTCTCTTATAGAACCACCAGGCTGAATAATGGCGGTAACTCCTGCCTTTGCCAAAGCCTCCACCGAATCCTTGAAAGGGAAAAATCCATCAGAAGCTAGTACTGACCCTTTAGCCTTATTCCCTGCCCTTTCAATGGCATTTTGTACAGCCCATATCCTATTTACCTCACCTAAGCCTATACCAATAGTTGCCTTATCCTTTGCCAATAGTACCCCATTAGATTTAACCCCTTTCACAGCTTTCCATGCAAATAATAAATCTTGTCTTTCCTTATCCGTTGGCTTTCTATTGGTTACCACTTTGAGTTCTGCCCCTAGTAGTTGTGTATCCCTCTCCTGTAGTAATATTCCACCTAAAACTTTTTTTATATCATAGGAATTATAGTCTCTTTTTTCTATATGGGGGATTTGAAGTACCCTTATATTCCTCTTAGAACTTAATATGGATAAAGCCTTTTTAGTATAGGAAGGTGCCATAACCACCTCTATGAATATTTCATCTATGAACTTTGCCACTTCTTCATCTATTTCCCTATTGGCTGCTAATATTCCCCCAAATATAGATATGGTGTCGGATTCGTAGGCTTTTTTATAGGCATCTAGTATACTATCTCCACTACCTATACCACAGGGATTAGCATGTTTTACCCCTACTACCGTTGGTTCATCAAATTCTTTTAATATCTCCAAAGCTCCATTACTATCGTTTATATTATTGAAGGATAATTCCTTTCCATGGATTTGAATTGCTCCAGCTATGGTACCTTCTACATTGTTTCCTTCCCTGTAAAATACCCCTTTTTGATGGGGGTTTTCTCCATATCGTAACTCTCGTTTATCCTTAAATCCTAAAGTGACTATGTCTGGAAATTTTACTGACTCCAATTTATTAAAATAATTGGCTATTAAAGAATCATAATAGGCAGTATATTGAAACACCTTCATAGCTAAGTATCTTCTAGTTTTTAAAGTAGTTTCTCCTTGAGATTTTATCTCATCTAATACCTTTTCATAATCTGAAGGATCTACCACTACCGTTACATATTCATAATTTTTAGCTGCTGCCCTTATCATGGAAGGACCGCCTATATCTATATTTTCAATTACATCCTCATGATTTACTTCTACTTTGTTTATAGTTTCTTCAAAGGGGTATAGATTGTTAACTACCATATCTATGGAATTAATATTTAACTCTTTTAATTTATCTACATGGTTCATATCATCTCTTTTATACAACAATCCTCCATGGATATTAGGATGAATAGTTTTTACCCTACCATCTAATATTTCAGGGAATTTGGTCACTTCAGCTACATCTACTACATCTACTCCCTCTCCCTTCAAGATCTTATAAGTACCCCCAGTAGATATTATTTCCCAACCTAATCTGTTTAATTCTTTTGCAAAGGGGATAATTCCCTTCTTATCATAAACACTTATTAATGCTCTTTTCACATTATCACCTCTAGTTAATGATTACCTTTCGTCCTTGTATGGATATCCTCTTTTGACAATAAAGTTCTATAGCTTTAGGTAACAATTGGTGTTCCACCTGAAGCACTCTTTTTTTTAAGCTCTCTACAGTATCATCATCTTTTACCACTACTGCCTTCTGTAGAATAATAGGTCCTGTATCCGTTCCCTCATCTACAAAGTGAACAGTAACTCCTGTAACCTTTACCCCACGTTCTAATACCATTTCATGAACTCGTTCTCCATAACATCCTTTTCCACAGAAGCTGGGAATTAAAGAAGGATGAATATTTATTATCCTATTTTCATATTCACGAACAAACTCTTTGGACAATACCCTTAAATACCCTGCAAGTACTACTAATTCTACATCTCGATTAATAAATTCCTCCATAATCCTTCTGTTGTATTCCTCTTCTGTTGAAAATTTCCCCCTATCTAAATGTAAAGTCTCTATACCTGCTTTTTTAGCCCTTATCAAACCATAGGCGTCCTTTCTATTGGATATAACCAACTTTATATTCCCATCTATTTTCCCATTATGAATATTATCAATAATCCCTTGAAGATTGGTTCCCCTTCCAGAAATCAAAACTCCTATGTTCACCATAGCACTATCTTCTCCTGACCTTTTTCGATTTCTCCTAATAAAACACCTTCTTCCCCTTGTTCTTCCAATAGATTTAATATTTCTTCTGCTTCTTCTTTAGAAACTATCACTACCATTCCAATCCCCATATTAAAAGTAGAATACATCTCCTCTATATGTATATTCCCCCATTTTTGCATCAATTTAAATATCTCTGGTGTATCTATCCTATCAGTATGAATACAAGCTGTTAGTCCTTCGGGAATGATCCTTGGGATGTTCTCATAAAACCCACCACCAGTTATATGGGCCATTCCCTTTACATTAAAATTCTCCACTAAAGCCCTTACGGTTTTTGTATATATTCTAGTAGGTTTTAATAATTCTTCCCCAATGGTAGTCCCTAATTCAGGTATAAATTCATCTATAGTCATATTATTTTTTTCAAATACAACTTTCCGTACAAGGGAATATCCATTGCTGTGAACTCCTGAGGAGGGAAGCCCTATTATTATATCCCCTTTTGTTATATTGGAACCATCTATTATCCTTTCCTTATCTACAATTCCTACACAAAAGCCTGCTAGATCGTATTCATGAGCCTTATATAGGCCAGGCATTTCTGCTGTCTCTCCTCCAATCAATGCACATTCTCCTTTGATACACCCATTTGCAATACCTTCTACTATATCTGCCATCTTTTCAGGGATTAATTTGCCTGTAGCAATATAATCTAAAAAGAATAAAGGTTTTGCACCTTGACATAATATATCGTTTACACACATGGCTACACAGTCTTCTCCTATGGTATTGTGTTTATCCATCATAAATGCAATCTTCACCTTTGTACCTACTCCATCGGTTCCAGAAACCAATACTGGCTCCTTATAGGAATTCGTATCCAATTTAAACAATCCTGCAAATCCACCAATATTTGTCAATACATCCTTGGTATGAGTTCTCTTTACAATATTTTTTATAAGTTCTACTTGTCTATAACCTGCTTCCTTATCCACTCCTGCATCCTTATAGCTTATAGTCATGATTTTTCTCCTTTCTTCTATCTATTCTCAAAAAGGATATTCTCCTTTAAAACAACCAGTACAATATATATCCTCTCCCCCTGTTGCTTCTAAAAGACCTGTCAGAGATAAAAAACATAGGGAATCAGCACCTATTATCTCCTTTATTTCATCTATAGTCTTTCCCTTTGCTATTAAATTATCTCCCCTAGATGTATTGATACCTAGATTACAGCCATGGATAACTGGTGGAGCTGATATCCTCACATGTACCTCCTTAGCACCTGCTTCCTTCAACATGGATACAGTTCTCTTCATAGTGGTACCTCTAACTATAGAATCATCTACTAATATAATCCGCTTTCCTTCAATATTCTCCTTTAACACATTTAGCTTTATTCTAACCCCTTGTTCCCTTAATTCTTGAGTTGGTTTTATAAAAGTTCTACCTACATATCTATTCTTTATCAAGCCTTCATCATAGGGTATCCCTGATTCCTCTGCATATCCTATAGCTGCTACTGTTCCTGAATCTGGTGCAGATATTACTATATCTCCATCCTGGGGACATTCTTTAGCAAGATTTCTTCCAGCTTCTCGTCGTATTAGGTATATACTTTTTCCGTCTAATTTACTATCAGGCCGTGCAAAATATATGATTTCAAACAAACATATCCTTTTATCCTGGGGTTCTTTGGTATTAATGGATTTAAGCTTTCCATCTACTATTTCTACCATCTCTCCAGGCTCTACATCCCTTATAAACTTTCCCCCTATAGTATCTAGAGCACAGGTTTCCGAAGATAGTACATAGCTTTCTCCTAGTTTTCCTATACATAAGGGCTTCATGCCATAGGGATCCCTTATACCAATCAATCTATCGTTGGTCATTGCAACCAATGCATAGGAACCTTTTATGTCCTTTACTCCTCTTATTATGGCTTGTTCAATATCGTCTTCGTGGTATTTGGCAATCAAATTAGCTATAATCTCCGTGTCAGTAAAAGTTTGAAATATAATACCTCCATCTTCCATTCTTCCCCTTAATTCGTTAAAATTTATTAAAGCTCCATCGCAAGCTAGAGCCAATGCACCTTTTTTATATCCAACAACTAATGGTTCAGCATTGGCAATGGTATTTTCTTCAACCTTAGATTGGCGAATATGCCCTATACCTATATTCCCTCTCAATCTATTTAATTCATCATTATTAAACACTTCCTGAGCTAATCCTAAATCCTTATGATAATCTATATATCCATTGTTATTTATAGCAATTCCAGCACTATCTTGTCCTCTATGTTGCAATGCATATAATCCATAGTATATAATTCTAGATACATCTTTATTTTTATTACTATATATTCCAAAAACTCCTGACAAAGGCCTTCATCCTTTCAGTCTACTTTTTTACTTTAGCATCCATTTCCTTCACCTGTTTAGCCATCTCTATCTTATATTCTTTAAATTTATTCCGTAGTTCAGGATACTTTACTGACAATATTTGCACAGCCAATAATCCTGCGTTTTCTCCTCCATTTATGGCTACAGTAGCCACTGGCACTCCCTTTGGCATCTGAACTATGGATAGTAAGGAATCCATACCATCCATAGTAGATGATTTTATAGGCAACCCAATCACTGGAAGGGGAGTTATAGCAGCTATAACACCAGCTAAATGGGCTGCCTTTCCAGCAATAGCGATAATTACTTCTATACCTTCATCTTCTGCCTTCATGGCAAATTCCATAGTTTCATAAGGGGTTCTATGGGCAGAAATAACCCTCATCTCTACGTCTATATCAAATTTTTCTAGTATCTCAACGGATTTGTCTGCTACTTCCTTATCTGATATACTTCCCATAACAACAGCAACTTTCATATAAAACACCCTTTCCTTATCATCATAAATTAATATATTGTGTGTTACTCTACTTATTTTCCTTGTTTTAAGCAAAATAATCGATTCCAGCTTTAAATATCCTATCCTCTTCAACTTTTCCTATATTTTTATATAATCCAATCCCAGTCCTATCGGAATTAGCTATTCTTCCCAATACCCTTCCGTTAAAGTTAGTTATACCCTCTATCCCTTCTATGGAACCTGTAGGATTGTAATTTACATATTGGGTGGCAATTTGTCCCTTCTGTATCAATTTATCAATCCCCTTTTCATCTAATACTATTCTGCCTTCTCTAGTAGATAAAGGTAAAACCACTTCTTCTCCTACTTTTACATTGCTAAACCAAGGAGATAAGTTGGATACTATCTTTACATTTACCATAGTTGATATATGGTAACCAGATTTATTGTAGGTAATATTTAACCCATCAGCTAATAGTCCAGATTTAACCAATGCCTTAAATCCACTCCCTATTCCCAATATTAATCCATCCCTGTTCTCTAATAAATCCATTATGGCTTCTTCTACATAGGGATTCTTTAATACATTGGCTATTAATTTCCCTCCCCCATCAGGCTCATTTCCTAAAACTGCACCATCAGGTATAGCTAATATTTGACATTGATTGATTTTATTGGCCATTTCCTTATAAGAGTAATCTATATCCTCTTGGGTTAGGGTTTTAAATACAAAAGAATCTACCTTACCCCCTGCTCTTTCAAAAGATTTTTCCATATCATATTCACCATGGATTCCTGTAAATATAGGGATGAACACTCTAGGCTTAGCTATTTTTACATTAGAGGATAGCTTTGGACCGTTAGCATATTGGATTCTTATTTGATTATACTTACCGTCTTCTATAGGGAATACATCTATCAAAGGTTTAGTCCATTCTTCTATAAGATGATCTATATCTATTTTTTTACCTCCTATCTCAATATGCCTTTCCTCTATAGTCCTGCCCAATAATCTATAATCCACATCCCCTAATAAGTCTTCTGGGTTTTCCTCCATTTCCACTATAATGGAACCATACATAGGCAAAAATAATTGTTCTTCACCTATATTTGAAACAAACTTAAATCCAATTTTATTTCCAAAGCTCATCTCTGATATACTTCTTCCAATACCGCCAAATTTTACTGAAGAAGCAGATAGTATTTTACCTTCGTCTATTAATTTTTTTATCCTAGTATAGTTGATATTCAATTGTTCAAAATCCACCATACCCTTTTCATCTATATCTAGAGGGATCAATACTACATTATTTCCTACCCTTTTAAATTCTGGAGAGATTATATTTTCAACCTTATCATAGGTTACTGCAAAACTTATAAGGGTAGGGGGTACATCTATATTTTCAAAACTTCCCGACATACTATCCTTCCCACCAATACTTGGAATATTTAAATTCTTCTGAACTAGGAAGGCACCTAATAGAGCAGCAAAGGGCTTACCCCATCTCTTTTTATCTTTATCCAACCTTTCAAAATATTCTTGAAAGGATAGCCTAACCTTTCTATAGTCTCCTCCCATAGCGGTTATCTTAGCCAAAGATTCTATTACTGCATACATACCTCCATGGAAAGGACTCCATTTTGATAAGTTTGGCTCATATCCATAACTCATCAAAGAACAAGTATTAGTATTCCCATGGAATACAGGAATTTTTGCAACCATGCCCTCCGTAGGAGTAAGCCTATATTTACCACCTAAAGGCATCAAAACCGTTCCTCCCCCTACAGAATGATCAAATTTTTCTACTAATCCCTTTTGATTTCCATTATTTAAATAACTCATGTTTTTTATCCATTTTTCCTCTATATCCTTGCCATATACATGATTTGGATTATCTTTTAGATAGTTTTCTTCTTTAGGAGTCCCTACTATCACCTGGACCTTTTTTCTTATGCCATTAGTATCTAAAAACTTTCTAGAAATGTCTACTATGGTACTATCTCTCCATTTCATAATCAATCTATCTTCATCAATTACCTTAGCTACAACTGTTGCCTCCAAGTCTTCTTCCTTGGCAAATTTCAAGAACTCATCTAAATTTTCTTTATCTATAACTACAGCCATTCGCTCCTGGGACTCGGATAAAGCTATTTCTGTACCATCTAATCCTGGATATTTTAAAGGAACCTTATCTAAATCTATAGATAACCCATCTGCCAACTCTCCTATAGCTACAGAAACCCCTCCAGCACCAAAGTCATTGCATTTTTTAATCATCCTGCTCACATTTTCATTTCTAAACAATCTAAGAATTTTTCTCTCTAGAGGAGGATTGCCTTTTTGTACTTCTGCACCACCAGTTTCCAGGGATTCTTCTGTATGCCCCTTAGAGGAACCTACAGCACCACCTAATCCATCTTTTCCAGTCTTCCCACCTACTAGTAGGACTAAATCCCCTGGTTTAGGAGATTTTCTTATTACATTTTCTCTTGGGGCAGCAGCTACTACTGCTCCCACCTCCATCCTTTTAGCTACATAGCCTTCATGGTATATTTCCCTAATAAATCCAGCAGGTATTCCTATTTGATTGCCGTAGGAACTATAGCCTTCCATAGCCTTCTGTGTAATTTTCCTCTGGGGCAATTTACCTATTAAAGTATTTTCAAATTTTTCCCTAGGATCTGCTCCTCCAGTAATCCGCATAGCTTGGTATACATAAGCTCTACCTGAAAGAGGATCCCTTATACATCCTCCTAAACAAGTAGCAGCACCGCCAAAGGGCTCTATTTCCGTTGGATGGTTGTGGGTTTCATTTTTAAACATTAAAAGCCACTTTTCATTTTCCCCATCCACATCCACATCTATTTCTATACTAGCTGCATTTATCTCTTCCGATTCCTCTAAATCCTTTAACAATCCCTTCTTCTTTATCTCCTTCATATTTATAGTGGCTAAATCCATTAGGCATATGGGCTTTTGTTTATTCCCATAGACATATTCTCTAGACTTTAAGTATTCTTTAAAAGCATCTTCTATCAATAATTTATATTTGTTTTCCTCAAACTGGATACTATCTAATTCCGTCATAAAAGTTGTATGTCTACAATGATCAGACCAATAGGTATCTATCAGCTTTAATTCTGTGATAGTTGGGCATCTCCCCTCCTCTTTAAAATATCTTTGGCAAAATAGTATATCCTCCATATCCAGTCCCAGCTCATATTCTGATTTGATTTGGGCAATTTCTTCTTCAGTCATATTTATAAAGCCATCTACCCTTTCAATTCCATCTATTACAACTTTTTCATCCATAGAATCCAAATAGTCTAAGCTTATTTCCCTCATTTCAACTGGATTAATATAATATTTTTTTATCTTGTTTAATTGTTCTTCTTGAATGCCTTCAAACACTAATAATAAAGAATGTTTTACCTTTATATCTTTTCTTAATAATATTCTTATAGACTGAAATAGTGCATCCTCCCTTTGATTGTACTGACTAGGAAGAAATTCTACTCTAAAATATTTTGATTCTTTATCTATTGGAAAGATCCTTTCATATACATAATCCAAATCCCCATCTATGAGGATATTTTTAACTATTGCATCATAATCCTCATTGGATACTTGGATAAAATCATATATATTGATTATCCTCGTCCTTTTTAAATCTTTGATTCCTAAATATTCTTTAACATCCCTATGCAATAATTTTGCATCTATATTGAACTTCTCTTTTTTTTCTACAAACACCCTTTTATATCCCAAAAGGGACACCTCCTTAAAAATAAATTTAGCCCAGTCAGGTAGGTTAAGCGAAACCTACCCGACTGGGCTTTTATCCCTTCGGTGTAATACTGGTGTAATATTTTACACTACAATATCTGTACCGCTTGGACCAGACAAGAAAATAAATCTTCGGAACCCTAGGTACACTTTCGCTCATAGCCAAATGATTTACGGTCATTTTGTAGAGACTTCTCAACCATATTATGAGAATTATATGAGCTAATTATTCAATTTTCTAACTTAATAGTATCAGTGGGTTTTATAATTGTCAAGAATTATTTTAAATATTATAATTCCAAAATAGCACTACTACAATTACAATGGGATTGATCCAATCCCATTAGGAATATTTTTATAAATACATTTGTTATCTTTTCTTTGTTCTTTTCCATTACCCCTTGAATATCATGTAATGTTATCTCTCCACTCATCCCGGTACACCAATTGGAAATTATTCCAATGGTTGAGTAGCATATACCTAACTCCTTAGCCAATATTACTTCTGGTACGCTAGTCATCCCTACTACATCTCCACCTAATTGTTTAAACATATTTATTTCCTGAGCCGTTTCAAATCTAGGACCTTCAGTGCACACATATACTCCTTCTCCTTTTATATCCAATCCCTGGTCCTTTGCAAAATCGCAAAACCTTCTCCTAAGGTTTTTACAATAAGGATCGCTCATATCCACATGTTTTACTGATTCTTCCCCTCCTTCAAAAAAAGTTACTGGTCTAGACTTGGTAAAGTCTAGAAAATCCTTTATAACCACTACATCCCCTGGTTCATAATTTTCATTACAAGAACCTACAGCAGCGGTAGAATAGATATATTTTACCCCCATCTCCTTTAATGCCATCATATTAGCCCTATAGTTTATTAGATGAGGTGGCACCGAATGGTTTTTCCCATGTCTAGCTAAAAATATAATCTCTTCCCCTTTAATATTTAAAATATCCATTTCAACTTCTCCATATTTGGTCTTTACTTTTTCGCTATAGCCTTCTCCGCCAGCATCGTATACGCCTGTACCTCCAATTATGGCTTTATCCACATCCATTCCTGGTTTCTAAAATCATATTAAATAGTATCAATATGATTTTTCACTTAATAATAAGTGGTAGCGTCACAGGATTCAGCTACTAGGGTATAGTCTCTTAACTATAAATCTCATAAAGCCTTAT